>JACAFF010000015.1 GCA_013388455.1 Nitrospirota bacterium | reverse complement strand
ACCTTATAGAACCTGATACAGATACTCTTTATTCGATCACTCGAAAGATTTTACATGATTGTGAAGATATAAGATTCAGAAGGGAGATAAAGGTTGAACAGGGTCGATAAACTTTTTGGCTTCATGGAAGAAACCATTGATTATTTTTTAAAAAAACTCGAAGGGATGGACAGAGATCGATAAGGAGAATATCCATGAAAAATATTCACGTTTGCCTTGTATCTGATCAGCCTATACCGAACCTCACAACAGCGATCCAATTTAATCCTGATAAGATAATTTTATTAACTACTCTTGAAATGAAACAAAAGGCAAAAAGACTGGAAGGCGTCTTAAATAGCAAAGGCTATGATGTCATGCAGAATTCAATATCTGCATATGAAATCAATAAAGTAATTGACGAATGTGAAAAAATTTTAGATCGATTTAAGGATTCCGAAATTTCATTAAATATTACAGGTGGAACAAAAATAGGTACTTTAGGAACATTTAAGGCATTTAACACGAGAAATAAGCCAATATTTTATGTAAACACATTTGACAATGAAATACTTCAACTTTTCCCAGAAGACAAACAGTCTAAAATACCTATTGAAGTTAAGATTTCTATAAAAGATTATCTGGCTGTATATGGTTTTAAAATGCAAAAATATGTAAAGGATGATAGCAATATTTATAAAAGAAAGAAACTCACAGAATATTTAGCTCACTTATCAGTACATGCAGAAAACATAATAGGTAAAATAAATTATGAATTGCATGGATATGAAAATTTTGATTATCCTTTTAAACTAAGTCTTGATCCAAGTGAAAATACATATAAACTATTCGATTTCCTTAATGAAGCAAATCTTGCAAAGCTTATAAATAAAAGAACAATAGAAATCACAGATTATGAGACAGCAAGATATCTTGCAGGTATATGGTTCGAAGAATATGTTTATATGACTGCAAAAAGCATTCAGCCAGATGAGACTAAACTCAACGTTGAAGGGGCTTGGGATATCTCGGGAAAATATATTCCCAAAAATGAATTTGATATTTTAATATCTAAAGGCAATAGACTTTTTTATATCTCATGTAAGACTGCTAACCCTGAAAGAAAAGTAGATGATTCCGAAGAAGGAATTGCCAAAGAGTATCTTTATGAGCTTGATTCTATTTCAGACACTGCGCTCGGTCTTTTTGGAAAAGGAATGCTCGCCTCTGCAAGGGGAATAAAAAATGATTATGTGCGAAAAAGAGCAGAGTTACTAAAAATTGAGTTAGTAGATGGGAAAAGAATTATCAATCTGAAGGAAGCTTTAAGACAATGGATAAGCAAATAATAATAAATGTTAATAAACTTTTTACAACGTCTAAAAATAAAGATATTGCAAAGCTTGCTAAGTTAGATACTTATATCTCAAAAGCCAAGGCTCTTGCCGGGGAAGGCAATGAAGTCATCCTCACCGGTCAGGCTCCTGTCTGGCTTTATCTGAAAATAGCGCATGCATTACATGGAAAAGCGAGGAAGTTGATATACAGAAGTCCTGTAACAGGAGATGTAGTTATATTTGATCATAGCCCGGATTAATCGCCTTCGGCGGTTTGTTCTTTGACAACTCTAAGAAAATATTTTCGCAATATTTCTTTTGCTGACAGCCACCCTTAATCCATTTATCCTAAAATCAGGAGCATCGAATATTAAATAGTTGCCATGGAAAGGACACTTTACCTTATTGCCTATGACATCTCAAATGACAAGAGGCTTAACCGTGTTCGGAACTTTCTCAAGGGTTACAGCACAGGTGGGCAGAAGTCTGTCTATGAATGTTTTCTGACAGATGGTGAGCTGAGATATGTGAAGAGAAAACTTGAAAGACTCATTAGGGAAGATGAAGACAGGGTTCACATATTCACTATGGATGGCAGAAGCAGAACACATACACTCGGAATTGCAGTTCAACCAAAAGATCCAGAGTATTTTTATATCGGGTAAATTAAAGGATATTATGGGCACAGCATATATTGACAGAAAAGATATTCATATCAAACTTGATGGGCAATCTCTTGCAATCTATTCAAACAATGCTCGAGAAGGTGTAATACCTATCAAACCATTGAAAAGAGTAGTCATTGTAGGCAATGTGATGCTTGATACCAATGTATTGCACAGGCTTTCGGATAACAATATCAGTGTTTTGTTCCTCTCTGGTAAAACTATGCGTTTCAGAGGAATGCTGCATGGCAGACTGCATAATAATGGTATCCTGAGATTGAAACAGTACGAAAAAGCTCTAACCGATTTTGGTAAAGAGATGGCTTTGCGTTTTGTGGCAACTAAAATAAAAAATCAGGTTTTATTTCTTAAAGAATTGTCAGAGCAAATAGAAGAAAAAAGATTTTATTTTTCTCAGGCAATAGAAACACTCGAAAAAATACGCGAAAAGCTAAATAATTCTATTGATCTCGATTCTTTAAGAGGATTTGAAGGAGGCGCATCAGCAACTTATTTTTCAACATTTACAAGAATATTCCCCGAATCCCTTGAGTTCAGGAAAAGGAACAGACGTCCACCCGAAGATCCTGTAAACGCAATGCTATCGCTATGCTATACGCTTTTGCATTACGAAGTAGTTAGAGAAATCGAAACTATCGGACTTGATCCTACAATTGGTTTTTATCATCAATTTGAGTACGGAAGAGAATCTCTTGCATGTGATTTAGTAGAGATATTCAGAACTGATGCTGATAAAATGGTCTGGAAAGTTTTCAGAGATGGGATATTTACTCCAAAAGATTTCTCTAAGGAAAATGAAAGGCCAGGATGTTATTTGAAAAAGGAAAGCAGAAAAATATTTTATCCAGTATATGAGGAATGGGCTAAGGAAATAAGATTAATTATAAAGGAAGAGGTCAGAAAACTTGCTGAAACAATAATTAATAATGAAGAAACAGGAGTTAAAAATTAATCATTACGGATTAATTATTGGTAATTGAAAAGATGGAAAGAACATTATATTTAAATGAAAACAAAGAATTAAAGGTAATAAGAGATGGTCCTTCTGTATGGGTAAAAGAGGAAGGGAAAGCGGGCAGTCGTGTTCCCGCAAGGTTAATTGGAAGAGTAGTAATTATTGGAAATGTTAAAATTGAATCTGGTGTTATAACGCTTTTTACAGATCGTAACATTCCTGTAACTTTTATAAATTACAGAGGTGAGTCGGTAGCAGTTGCATTGCCATATAATGATAAACTCCCCCGTCATTATGAAGACCAAAAGATATTTCTCAAAAACGAACAGAATATATTACGTTTCAAAAACTGGCTTGAATCCAGAAGAAAAGAGATTCAACTGAATGTTGTTAAGAGACTGTCAAAAAGAATTTTATTTAAATTTACCAGATTTGGCTTCAGGGAGAAAGATTATCGAAGTATTATTAATCAATTCAGAAAATGCAGTCTGGAACAATGGCAGGTTATCACAGTAATAATTTCCAATCTTCTTAGAGAAATGATTATCGGCTCTCTTATAAGAGCTGATCTTGACCCGCATATGGGTGTATTACACAGAAGGCATAATTTCAGTCTTGCTCTTGATCTATGTTATATACTCGAAGCAGAAATAGATGTACAGTCTCTGCAGTTTCTGAAACAAAAAATTGAAAATGAACGTCTTATTAAAGAGAATAAAAATTGGTATGTATCTAAAGAAGGAATGAGGGACATTATACATCGTTTTGAAAATAGAAAAAATCAACTTACAAATATAACTGAACAATTAATTGATGATATCTTTGAAATGATGAGAGAGTTGAGAAAATGAAAACAAATTATTTAATCTGTTATGATGTTCGAGAACCAAGAAGGTTGAGCAGGGTTTACAAATTTATGAAAGGCAGAGCTCTTCATATACAATATTCTGTTTTTCACTGTTCTTTACAATGGGAAGATTTACAGGAATTAAAAAGTAAACTGAAAGATTTAATAAAAGAAGATGAGGATGATATAAGGATTTATCCATTGCCTTTAGAAGAAAAGGTGATTGTAATGGGCTGTGGAGACAGAATTCCTGATGGCGTTGATATTTTTATTTAATAAAAAAATTTTTGCATATTGAAAGTCTATGTTGTATAATTTTTTTGTATTCAGGTTGTTTTATTTTTGTTCTTTGACAATTAACTTTACTGTCGCAAAATTTATTTTTTAGTACTCAGTACTTAAAAAGAACCTTAAGAAAGGTGACAAAATATGTCAATTTTGACCAATCCATGCATTCAAAAATTAGTTACTATTGAACACATTAAAATATCAGAAAAGTCATTTTCTAACTATTTGAAAAACAAAGTTTTTTAAGGGGGGTACTGTAGGAAATTAGACCTGATGAAAAAGGGATTGCGACCTTGAAATGCAAGAAAATGTGAGATGTATCTGCTGTAGGAAATTAGACCTGATGAAAAAGGGATTGCGACTAAACAAAATTTCCGCTATCATTACTATAACTATAGTAGGAAATTAGACCTGATGAAAAAGGGATTGCGACAATACCAGCAATCACCATTACCGGGCATACTAACGTAGGAAATTAGACCTGATGAAAAAGGGATTGCGACAGCCCACCAATCATTATGGCTTGAAAGTTTTCAGTTTTGTAGGAAATTAGACCTGATGAAAAAGGGATTGCGACGTAGCCTGCTTTTAAATAATCTTTCATTTTACTTCTCTTGTAGGAAATTAGACCTGATGAAAAAGGGATTGCGACCCACAAACCCTTTAACATATTGCTTGCATTGCTTTGTAGGAAATTAGACCTGATGAAAAAGGGATTGCGACCAGGGGCCCTGGGGGTCGGGTCAATCTCGAACCCGAAGTAGGAAATTAGACCTGATGAAAAAGGGATTGCGACCTGATGGTAAGCAGGTCATCTATATCATTGCTTGTAGTAGGAAATTAGACCTGATGAAAAAGGGATTGCGACTTTGATTTATCATATGCTCCTTGATATCTTCATAGTAGGAAATTAGACCTGATGAAAAAGGGATTGCGACAAGGACAGTTATGTCCTTTTCCATTTCGATAGGTAGTAGGAAATTAGACCTGATGAAAAAGGGATTGCGACCTGAATTTCAAGACTATTTCTTTCATAGAACACCGTAGGAAATTAGACCTGATGAAAAAGGGATTGCGACGCAGGTCAACAAAGAATATGTCGTCAAACCTTGTGGTAGTAAATTAGACCTGATGAAAAAGGGATTGCGACAACCCGCCTGAGGCGGAGATGAAAGTGAAAGATGAAAGTGAAAGGGGAAGAAACATTTGCAGAGAAAGTAGTGTCACTTTTAACTTTCGACGTT
>JACAFF010000014.1 GCA_013388455.1 Nitrospirota bacterium | reverse complement strand
TTTTTTTTAACAAAGCTCCTTTTGTTTTGATTAATTTTTCACTTTTTAAAAACAATTTTGATATAATTTACCATATCTTTTCGGAGGTGATTATGGATCAAAAATTTTTTGAAGAGCAATTCTCTGCACTAAAGAATCATATCGACGCAAGGATGGATAGTCTGGAAAAGAGAATGGATAGTCTGGAAAAGAGAATGGACTCTGTAGAAAGGATTATCCAGAAGATGGGTATCGAGATAGAGGCTATAAGGACAGATGTTAGATTGATCGCGGAAGGGCATGTAATG
The DNA here is from genome assembly GCA_013388455.1 of Nitrospirota bacterium. NCBI lineage: Bacteria > Pseudomonadati > Nitrospirota > Nitrospirota bacterium. The sequence continues at coordinate 56,197 of JACAFF010000014.1, read as the reverse complement.
CTCAATGAAAAATTTACACGATTTGAATCAGAATATATCAGACATGCAGCAGAGATGAGACACGATGTTTTGAATCTTTATAAAATAACTTATGGAGAATTAGAACGAAGGGTTAAAGCCCTTGAGGCTGTAAAATGAAATTATAGTTTATTTGTTCTTATAAAAGCTGGAGGACAAAGATGCTATAATATTCACGGTAATGAATACTATCAATACATTAAAAAATCTCCTTAATAAATTTATAATACATCCAGAACCACCAATAAACACAAACATAAAAAGATACATATTGGCCATTTATCTATTCGGTTCTTTTTCAAAAAACTCCCAAAAAAAAGATTCTGATATAGACCTTGCATTTGTCTTTAATGAACTCTTTTATAAAATAGACCCTTTTATTGCACTTCAGCAGGCTGAACTATTATCTATTAAAATAAGTAAGAATATTAAAAGACTTGTTGATGTAGTGGTGCTTAACGGCTGTTCTCTTTCTTTTGCATATTTTACCGTGAGGAACGGGATATGCCTTTATGAAAAAAACTCTGTAGAAAGAATATTATACGAGGTATCTTTGGATAATAAATATCATGATTTTAAGCCATTCATTGAAGAACTCAGAGAATTAAAGAAGGATAAAGTTAGTGGAAGAAATTAAGGCAAAGATATCAGTTATTCAAGAAAGGGTTAGGAGATTATCAAAGTTTAAAAAAATATCTTTTGAAACGTATCTGAAAGATATTACTGTTAAAGATGCCATAGAGAGGAATATCGAAGTTGCTATACAAGCCTGCATTGATATTGCAAAAATAATAATTAAAAAAGAAGGCCTGCGAGAGCCTGAAGATAATAAAGGGGTATTCGTCGTTTTATCAGAAAACAATATTATTAGTGAAAGTTCTTTAAGATTTCTCATTCCTATGGCTGGAACCAGAAATATACTTGTTCATGGATATGAAAAAATAGATGATGCAATTATTTTCGGCGTTCTTAAAAAACACTTGTCAGACTTTAATACTTTTCTGAAAGAAATAGAAGAAAGATATCCTAAAGAAATTAAAAGAAAAAAAAGAAAACCTTGAGATTGCCATGCTCCCTACGGTCACTCGCAATGACACTTCCTTTATTCGTCATTGCGAGGGGCATAGCACCGAATCAATCTCTTCATTTAACATTTACTCTTCATTGCGATTCCAAACTTGATTCGGATAAACAATCTCTCTTGTGCTTGTTAATAATTATACTCTTTCCGGTTTGGTAATAGCCTGACTCATCAGAAAACTTAAAATATTTTTAATACGGGCATAGTTCAAACATAAAAAACCTTTCTGTTCAAAAGTCTGTGCAGTTAACATCGCACGCTTTATATCCTGAACAGTGCCCAGATATCGAGGAATATATTTACTAAATATCGTTATATCCTCTTTAGCCCTTTTTTCGATATTTCTATATTCAGCAATTTTAGAAGAATGTAAAAAGAGACCCAGTAATTCGGGTATGTGAAGCATATTTGTTCCTTCGGCTATTCTAAGCCAGAATTCCCAATCTCCTGATGATGTAAATGACTTGTCGAAGAATCCATATTTTTTGTGAAGAGATTTTCTCCACATGGGCTGAGGACCTATAAAACATTGAAGGGTTAATAGTTCTCTACTATAATCCGGCTGTCTGAATGTGCCTATAGGTGTATGTTTTGAAAATGTTTCATTTTCTGTCGCTGTAACTATAACATCTGCATATATAAGACCAATATGTGGATTCTGGTCAAGTATCTCAGACATAACTTCAAGAGCATCGCTACGATGTCTGTCATCAGTATTGGCATTTGTAATATATTTACCAGATGCTATTTTAATGCCTCTATTCCATGAAGCATAGATGGTCTCACGTTTAGTACGTAAATAAACTATATTTTTAAAACGCTTTCTGAATTGATCAACGATATTTTTCTCATTCTGCTGTGAACCACTGTCGATAACTACTATCTCAAGTTCTCCTTTTTGATATAGTGTTTGATTCACAAGATCTTCAAGGCATCCATGCATAAATCGCTCAGAGTTGTAAGTGGAAACTATAGCAGAAACCTTAATCTTTTTATCAGCTACATCAACCTCGATATCCTTATGTTTCAAAGGTATAGAAATCTTCTCTATTCCCTTCAATGCGTGTGCTATTTCCTCATCATCTGGATTTTTTTTGAGATAGGCCTCATAAAGATTTTTTGCGGATTCAATTTGTTCTAAAGTTGTCAATACTTCTCCGCATTTAAGAACAATTTCACGGTTATTGGGATTAATTTCTAATGCATTTATAAGATAATCAAGCGATCTATCAATTTCTCCTTTTTCCCAGAGAGTTGAACCAAGTTTCAATGAAAGTTCCGCCTTAAGATTAAGCAACTCAACCGAATTAGGATTTTGATTCAAAGCTTCTGTAAGGAAACGTTCTGCCTCATCAAATTCTGCCAGATTTATTAACTGACGAATAGTATTAATTTTGATATCCACTTTAATAATAAACCCTTACGGTAAATTTTAACCGCCCTTTGATTATTCTTTATATTATTTTTTGTAAGTCTCCCATATCTGCTGGATTCTTTCCTGTCAAATAGTCTATTATGCTTTCTCTTCTTTCGAGCAAGTACTTTGTCGGATTCAAAGCCCTGTCTCTTTCAAAATCCAAATTATGTGTGCCTCCTGCTCCAAAATGATCAAGATATGAAGTTACAGATGTTAAAACTGGTCTGTCCAGATAGGCTATAACTCTGTAATCCCAGTTAAAGTCGGCCTGATAATCTCCAACATTATCAAGTATCTTGATGATTGTTTCTACCATTTTTTTGTCAAAAAAAATCGACACCCCAGGCGATGTTCTTTTTAAGAGAATAAAATTGTTTTTGAAAAGAATGACATTTGGTTGCATATGATGTATGGTGTTATAAATGCAAACTGGGAATTTTCTTTCTCCAAGTTCGTATAAGAAAATTAGAACTTTTATAAAGCTCGGGTCATGAATCACATCGTTATCTGTCAGATAAATAAAATCAAAATCTGATTGAATGAATTTTCTTAATTGATAAAGCCTCAAATTGTTTATTCCCATTTTATTTGGTAATTGAATTACTTCATCCGCGTATTCAACAAGAAATTGGTTGTCAAACTCAGTAGAATGATCATTATAAACTTGTAAAAAACATCTGGAAGTCTTATAACGTTGAATCTGGGATAGACACAATTGAGTTATTTTTTTTCTGTTAAAAACAGGGACGGAAATTAAAATGCTCTTATCATATGAATTTTGATTCATTGCCTCAATAGCTTCTTCAGGATTTTCCAACCTGCTGATTTTTTCTATTGTCGATCGATACTTTGTATCATCACTTAATTCGACAGCATTCTCACCCCTCTCAAGAAGTAATATATCAAGCACCAAATCTTTTCCTGCTAAAGGATGATTTGCATTAAGCACTACCATTCCATCGCGTATGTCTGCAATCCAGAATGATAATATTTTCCCATTATGTTGCTTTACTTGTAATACCTGCCCTATTTGTAAATTTGCGGGAAGTTCTATCTTAGATTTTATAAAAACAAGTTTCGGGTCATAAGAACCAAATGCATCAGAAGCACTTATTTGAATAGACTTAAACTCATAAGGAAGCATAGTCTTTACAGCATTTTCTAAACCACGAATAACTTTTCCTTCACCGGGCTTAAAGACTACCGGCCCATTTATAAATGAAAAGTCGCATATTGATCTATCTGTCAATCTTATAACATAATGAGCCCTTACAAAGTCATTTTGTTTAATCGAAACTTTACTATAAAGAGCATACGCTTCTTTTGAAGATGCAACCTCATCATGAATAGATTTTCTTTCGTCTTTTTTCTCTTCTGATATCTGAATCAAATTATTTCCTTTAGACAATGCTCTCAATTCTTCCACAACCCTTCTGATCACCGAATCCCAATCCCTCATCTTAGGTTGGCGAAATAATCTCATCGTTGGATACCACGGACTGTCTTCCCTATCAAGCAACCACCGCCAATCAGGTGCATATGGTAATAATGTCCATACAGGCTTACCCAATGCCCCTGCTAAATGTGCAACTGACGTATCAACCGAAATTACTAAATCAAGATTCTCTATTATTGCTGAAGTGTCTGAAAAGTCTTGAACCTCATCCATTAAATCAATAAGCTTCATTCTATAAGGGGGATTTTTTGCCTGCTCTGAACCCCTACCTTTCTGTAAGCTGTAAAACACAATATTATGGAGATCTCCCAATGGAGCAAATTGTTCAAGATTAATCGAACGAAACATATCTTTTTTATGAGATTGACTTCCAGCCCAAGCTAATCCAACTTTAAGGTTTGTTCTGGCACTTTTAAGCTTCTCAGCCCACTTTTTAATTAACTCTCTATCTACTGAAATATATGGAACTTTTGAAGGTATAGAATTTAGATCTGTTTCAAAAGCCAGAGGAAGACCTGCAAGTGGACAATGCACATCAAATTGTGGAAGAGGATCGCCCTCTGTTACAATCTCAGAGATGCCCTCTACACTCTTCAGAAGTGATAAAAGGACTTTCTGGACTGCAATAATTACTCTCCCTCCCCGTTCTACAATTAGAGGAGCATAACGTACAAATTGAATGGTATCTCCAAACCCCTGCTCTCCGTGAATATAAATCGTTTTCCCCTCAAGGTATGAACCATTCCATAGGGGCTGTGGAAATTGAGGTATTTGGAATTCTTCTAACCCCCACCGCCACATATATTCATACCATCCCCTTTTAAAATCACCCAGAACTAATCTGGCAAAAGACAAATTGAAATGTGCAAGAGCATAATCTGGTTTTATCTCTATTGCTTTTTGCAAATACTGAATTGCCTCACGAGGTTTCCCGATATCAATAAGACAAGTCCCTATATTAAGCCAATTCTCTGCAAGAGTCGGTTTAAGTTTCAATGCTCTTTTATAATATTCTATGGCATCCTCTATTAAACCTTTTTGGTAAAGAGCACTTCCTATGTTTCCCCAAGCTTCAGACATATAAGGTTTAATCTCCGATGCTTTCTTAAAACAAGCTAAAGCTTCATCTAACTCTTTTTTTCTCATTAAAACTAAGCCGAGATTGCAGAGGCCCTCGGTGTAAAGAGGATTTATGGATATGGATTTTTTAAAATAAGAGATGGCTGAATCATAATCCTTTCTTTTGAAATAAATCAATCCGAGAAGATTTAAAATATAATGATTTTTATCCTGGCGCCTTAGTATTTTTTTACACAGAAGTTCTGATTTTTCAAAGTTTCCAGAATTATAATGTTCTAATGCGGTTTTAGCAGCAAGCTCTACGTTCATAATATATTGATACTAATAATGAACAATTTGATTATCTTTAATTAACTAATTATAATAAAGCCCTTTATGTTTTGTCACCTGATGCTACTTCCACACAATCAAGCTATGGCTTAGAATTACTTAATTCACCCATTACCAAGGATGGAGAGGTGGTGTATGCCATTGCGAGGGGCATTAGCCCCAAAACAATCTTTCTTTATTCACTCTAAAAAACTCCTGTAAGCAGATTCTTGGCTGCATGGAATTCGAGCAAAGGTCTATCATCAGTATTTAAAGGAATATTTGAATTATTTGATAAAAATTCCTTAATCTGTAATGGATTTTTGGATAACACAAATATGAGTGGGAATTTGCCTTTATTAAGGGTATGAACTCGCTCTATTATTTCATCCGCGTTGAATTTAAAAGGCTCATTAGAACCAACAAGTAGCAGATCAAGAGAGTGCTTTACTGCCCAGACATAAACATAATCAAATATAGACCCAAAAGTCTTTACCATCATACTTACATCATTATCAGTTAACTGATAATAAGGCAACCATTGACAAAAAACTCCACCTGAGTTAAGTTTTGATGCTGCAATTTTATAGAACTCCTTAGTAAAAAGATTACCTACCGAAGACTCTGTAGGATAGGATGGCTCTGAAGATATAATGTCGAATTTTTTATCTGTCAACAAGAGGAAATTTCTTGCATCATTTATCGAAATAGTTACATTATCCAATAAGCCTGGATGCCCAAATCTTTCAACAGCTTCGATAACTCCTTTGTTTATTTCCACAAGATGCATTTCTTTAACATGTTGTTTAGCTGCCTGCAGGGTAATACCTGCACCAAGTCCGATTGTAAGAAAAGATTGTGGATTACCATGGGAAGCAATTGGAAGATACGCAAGTAAAAGGGTATTAACCATATCTATATATGAAGAACCCTCTATCTTACCACCAACCTGTAATACAAGAAATCCATCTTTATCTCTCCACGCCTTCACCCTACCCTCCATAAAATCTTTATCCATAAGAACAACTGAATCTTTTCTCTCTTCTTTTATCTGCGAGTAACTTTTGTAGCGCTGGGCTATATAATATGTTATTGGCCATTCTTCTTCCCTTGAAATTAGTGTTAAAAAGAGTGGAGTTAAAATGAGCAATACCAAACCAGCAATAATAGAGCCTTTGAGACGCGCTTTCGATAATAATGTCATTGTAAAAGCTACAGTAATATTCAAACAAGCTGCGATTATAGCTGCTAATTTTACTCCAAAGATTGGCATTAAAATGAAGCCTGCTGAAAATGAACCTATAATAGCACCGAATGTATTAAAAGAGTATGCACTTCCCACCCACCTGCCAATTTCATCCATAGAGCTTGTAACTTTTTTACTCACTACCGGAAATGTAGCACCCATTAATGTTGTAGGGATAAGCATAATAGCTGAACATAAAATGAATTGAAATATAAAATATACGGTAGGGGATAGATGAAACATTTTATAAATCTTGAAATAAAGGGGTGGCATTAAATGTATAAGAGGGATCGTAATGAGTCCAAAAATACCTATACCCAATTCAAGCAATCCAAAGGTAATCAAAAGATTTTTATTTCTGTCTGCAATTCTTCCACCAATAAATCCACCTATTGCAAGACCTGCCATGAAAGTTGAAAGCATTGTAGACAATGCATATGTCGTGGAGCCTAAAATGATCGAAAGTGCTCTTGTCCAGACTACTTCATAAATAAGGGCTGCAGCACCTGAAAAACCAAAAGCTATAAGGACAATATAATTCATTTACTAATTTAATTTAAAATTAAATACTTTTTCAATGATATGCATCATTTTTTTCCTTGACATATAAAGGATAAAGATGGTATAAGTGTATGCTGAAAACCAAGGCTTGTAGTAAATTTTGAGAGAACTAAAAGTTTCATTCCTGCGAAGGTTGTCCCCGCAGGTCATAATCGGGGAGCAGGAATCCAGATTACTAAAGTATATGTCGCTGGATTTGGGTTATTATTACTTGACAATTGTTAATTAAAAAGGGGGTATAATGATGAAATTTTTCAAAAGATATTTCTCCTTCTGGCCAATCCTTTTGATACTTGTATTTATCCTATCAATTTCTTTTTTAACATCCTCATACCAGATGGAAAGCTATGCACAGGAAAAAGCAGTGATGCAGCCAGTTCAGCTTGGGCTTTCAGACTGTATAAAATGTCATCCAAAGGTTCAGGAGACTGTTGATAGTAAAGGCAGTAAACATAAAACTGCTGTAAGCTGCATGGACTGCCACAGAGGACATCCACCAATGGTCAGTAAAGAGAATATTATTCCTGCCTGTAATGAATGCCATGCTGGGAAACCCCATTACGAGCTTCCAAACTGTAATAGTTGCCATTCGGATCCACACGCCCCTCTTGAAATGAAACTGGCAATGGATTTAACCGATCCATGTCTTACCTGTCATCCAGGACAAGGTAGTGAGTTAAAAAACTATCCGAGCCTGCATACAAAAGTTGCCTGCACCATGTGTCATAAAGCACATAAAGAAGTCCCTTCGTGCATGAACTGCCATAAACCTCACACAGAAGAAATGCTGAATAAAGACTGCCTGACTTGTCATCCTGCACATCAGCCTATGACAATCACTTATGGTCAGGATATGCCTTCAAAATTCTGCGCTCCATGTCATCAGTCAATATCTGATCAACTTTTAGCTTCTAAGACTAAACATTCTGCCTTTGCCTGTGTCTTCTGCCACAAAGATAAACATAAAATGGTTCCGACATGCGAAACATGTCACGGAACACCTCATCCACCTGCTATGGTTGCACAATTTGATAAATGTAATGCATGTCATTTAAGTGCACATACCTTAGGAAAGGAGGTAAAATAAGTAATGGAAACCAAAAAAAAGGCACTTTTACTTACTACAGTTTTTTTTCTTCTCGCAATGATCATTTATGCATGCGCATCTCAACCAGTAGCACCTGAAGCAGCACAGCCACAGTTAGCTCCTCAACAACAAGAAGCAACTGCACAACCTGAACCAGCAAAAGCCGAGCCAGTATCACCATATGCTATGGAAATTAAGCCTCTCAGCACATCGGAATGTGGTCGCTGTCATTACTCTGTCTTCAGCCAGATAAAGAATGAAGGCGGGAAACATCAACTTGACTGTACTCAATGTCATGAGAAATTTCACGCATATAATCCAATCAAACAGAACTGGAAAGAGATAATGCCAAAATGTGAAGGCTGTCATGGACTTATTCACGGCGAAAAGTTTGCAGCATGTGCTCAGTGTCATTCAAACCCTCATGCTCCTAAAACACAGATGGCAATGAGTGCGGAGTTTACTAAAACATGTGGAGATTGTCATGCACAAGTTGGGCAGGAACTTCAGAAAAATATAAGCAAACATACAAAAGTTGCATGTGCAGTATGCCACCATAGCAAACATGGCTTAATTCCATCCTGCATGCAATGTCACAAACCACATACACCGGAACAGGTTGACAAAGATTGTCTCTCATGCCATCCTGCACATTCACCTTTGATAATAGCCTATCCTCAAACTACGCCGAATAATGTTTGTGGTGCCTGCCATGCACCTGTGTATAAGAAACTGGAAGGAAGTGCAAGCAAACACAGACAGGTCGCCTGTGCTCAGTGTCATTCCAAACATAGATATATCCCAAAATGTGAGGAATGCCACGGAAAACCACACGGCGAGGTGGTACTTAAAAAATTCCCTAACTGTTTGCAATGTCATGTAGATGTGCATGACCTTCCGTCTAAATCCGCAGCAAAGTAAAATATTTTGAATCGAGCGACTCCCAGGAGTAAATTGATGATTTACTCCTGGGAGTTTTTTATTTTTGTTAATCAGAATAAAAACTTATCTATTCGGTCATTGCGAGCACCAGAGGGTGCGTGGCAATCTCACTATAAGAGAATAGATTGCTTCGTTTCACTCGCAATGACGATTTTTATCGCTGGATTTTGATTACAGGTAATTTTAAATTACAACTATAGTTTTAATTTGAATGAACTTTAGTATTAATATAAATTGAACTACATGGTAGTTATTGACTTTTAACTTATCTATTATTAAAGTAAATTATAAACTTTTATTTTTTTGATTTTTTTTAAATACTTAATGAGGGTATATACAAATGAAATTTTGTAAACTTTTTTGCCTTTTATTGTTTCCAATCTTACTGACTTTTATCTCAAAAATCGTTTATTCAGAAGAACAATCATGTTTACAATGTCATGTCGATTTGAAGACACCTGCAAAGAGCGTCCATGCTGCTTTAGGACTCGGTTGCCAAGCATGTCATAGAACTGTTGAGGGAAAAAGCCATCCTGATCAAAAAGACAGCATAAAATTTATCAAAGATATGCCTGGACTTTGTTATGATTGTCATGATGAAACAAAGTTTAAAGCAAAATCAGTTCATACGCCGGTTTCATCTGGAATGTGCACAGGCTGTCACAATGCCCATCAATCAAATTTTCAAAAGATTCTTCTCAAAGATATACCCGGTCTCTGTTATAACTGTCATGAAGAAGCAAAGTTCAAAAATGGAAAATCAGGCCATACATTAGTAGGCATGTGCAATGGTTGTCATACACCACATGCATCTGAAGTTGATAAAATTCTGTTAAAAAATCAACCTGAATTATGTTATACATGCCATGATAAGTCAAAATTTACAAAAAAAAATATACATAAGATAATAAATATGCCAGGAGGTTGCACAAGCTGTCACATTCCACATGTATCAGACAATCCTTCTTTAATTTATAAATCTCATGTAAACGATGCATGTGTAACCTGTCACACACCCCAGGCAACAGGCGGGCACATCACAGCTGCTTTTACAAGAGGGTCTAAAAGGAAATATCATCCTGTTAGAGGTGTAACAGATCCGAATTTTCCTGGGAAACCAAAAAAAATTCCTGATCCTAATAATCCAAGCAGAATGATTGAGGTTTTTGATCCTGAAAATCCAGGGAAAGAGCTAACTTGTGTAAGCTGTCATGAGCCACACAGCTCAAACTTTAGAAAATTATTCTTGATAGAAAATATATGTCAACGTTGTCACAAATATTACTGATCTAAATAATATTTTGAGGAAGAAATGTTAAAAAGAATTATTTTTCTTACCATTACAGGAACAATATTTTTGATTTTCACCTGCTGTTCACCATCGCAAATTAAGACTCAGTTTTCTACAGATGGAGAATTTGTATGGCCTAAGCCACCTGAAAAAGCAAGAATAAAATGGATCAGTCAATGGGCGAGCAAGGAAGATTTTGGTGGACTTGGAGAACTTATGACTTTCTTAATAGGCAAAGAAAAAGTTGAACGCCTGCGGAGACCTAATGGTGTCGTAGCAGATAAAGCAGGTAATATTTATGTTGCAGATTCTGAGTTGCGTATAATATTTGTTTTCGATTTTGAGAAAAAAACATTACGTTTTTTAGGATTTGGTTCTCTTGCAGGACCAGTTGGTATTGCAATAGACAATAAAAGAGAAATCATTTTTGTTTCTGATTCGAGACTAAAACAGGTTTTCGGTATTGATAAAAATAAGGATAATATTATTATTACAATTGGTGCTCCTGGCGAATTTATAGGCCCTTCAGGGCTTGCATATGACGAAAAAACAGAGAGACTTTATGTATCAGATACAAGAGCACATATTATTAAAGTGTATGACAAGAATGGAAAATTCCTTTTTAATATCGGGAAACGTGGTGGTCTTGATGGCGAATTCAATTTTCCAAGTTACTTAGCGATTGATAATAAATCAAGACTTTATGTTGTCGATGGTTTCAATTTTAGAGTGCAAATTTTTGATTCCAATGGAAATTTTCTCAAAAAATTCGGGAAATTAGGTGATGCATCAGGATACTTTTCAAGACCACACGGTATTGGAGTTGACTCAGAGGGTCATATTTATGTAGTTGATGCAGCTTTCAATAACTTTCAAATCTTTAATGAAGATGGTCAACTCCTTCTATGGATTGGTCGTGGTGGGCGAAAACCGGGAGAATTTTATCTACCGTCAGGGTTATATATTGATGAAAACGATAAGGTCTATGTGTCTGACACTTTTAACAGAAGAGTTCAAGTATTTCAGTATCTGAAGGAACAAACATAAAAAGTGTAATGTTAAAAGAAAAAAAAAATTATTATTACTTTTATGTCTTGTTTTTATTTGCGAATTATTCTTATTTAAAAAAGATACAAATGCTCAAATGCGCATCTCTTATCCGCGTAAATTTACTATTGAAAGTAGCATAGAGCTCACCTATAAAGACTATAATATCACAGTAAAAAATAATCGAAAATATGAAAGTAGTTATTCTATTCTTGAACAAGAATATGGTTTAGGCCTGAAGGGCTTTTTAATTCATCCAAAACTTTTAGTATTTTCTTCACGCTTTACATTTATAGACGAAAAAACCCTCGATTCAACTTCTCAATTCAAACCACATTCAGATAGTTATATTTATGAACTTTCTGCTGTCTTTTTACCATATCGACCAATTAATTTAACAACATATGCAACAATCTCTGACTATTCGTTCGGTGGTATTTATGGAGATGGCAGTATTTATGATATGAAAATAATAAATTATGGAGCTATCCTCGGTATAAATCTTAGAAAACTTCCCCTCATCCGTTTTGAATATTACCATATGAATATCGAATCACCACCCTCTCGAAAAATTGATAGAGAAACAACTTCTGATTCATTTTATTTAAATATTCGCGGCATACTTAATAAATTACGAACCCAGTATTCACTTAATTTTGGATATTCTGATATACAAACACAAAAAGATAACCGAGAAAATAAATATGCAAATATATACACTAATACAGATTTAAAAAAATTTAAATTTGTAAATTTTTTTAAATATTATGATCAAGAATCTTCTAATCAGGAATCTTCTAAAAACTTCGGGATATATACCAACTTACAGGCCCATAAATGGAAGAATTTTTCCCACGAATATCATTATATCTATGAAAAATATGAGAATAAAACAGATATTCTTAAAAATGAATCCGAGAGAGAAGAAATTCGGGGTTTTTTTACTTATAGATTTGCTAAAAACCTTTATTCTTCTCTATCAATGAATTACGGTATTATTAACGAGCGAGAAAACGAATACAAATTTGATTCAATATTTGCTTCATTAAATTATTCTAAACCCTTCAAAAAGTATCATTTATACACATATTATAATTTTATACAAAGAAATAATGAACTAAAAGGCGAATACACACAACATTCAATTAACTTGCAAGTTACAACAAGAAAATATAGATGGGGGACTATTTATTTATCATATAGTTTTCACATACTGAATGGGACTTTTAAAATTTATGAAGAGGAATATCCTTATGATTTTTATTTTGAAGATATGGAAGTAAAAGAAGGTAAATATGAAAGCATGACAAATACCTTCACGCTTGGAGTAAGAGGCAGAGCTCTCAAAAAGGCACCCTGGTCTTTAGAAGTTGAATATTATAACTCTTCATCAAGTAAAGAACGGCCCAAAAAATATTTTGACTATAGCTATGATTATTTTGAATCCTCAATGCTGAAAACAGAGATTGAGAAAAATTATTATGTTTTTCTTGGTCAAATTTTTTATCCGATTGGTCGAAAAGGAGCAACCTTAAATTTAAGGTCTGGTTATAATTTTGGCGAAATTGACTCTATAGGTTCAAGTAAAACTTTTTATGAAGTCAAGTTTAATTTTCCTTTTTCAAGAAGACTGCGTCTTTTATCCTGGTGGAGAGAAATGTGGTATAACTATGATATAGGCTTCGACAGAAAAGTAAGAGAGTATGAAATATCTTTAAGTTATAGGGTTGCAAAGGTCTATCTCAGCGCAGAATACTGGGCTCAGAATCAAGAGGAAAATAATCGTGAGAGAAATTATAGACGATTTATAATAAAGTTAAGGAGATCATTTTGATAATTAGTTATAATTTATCTTTTTTGAGGAAATTAAAATACTTTTATTTATTACTTTGCCTTCTACTACTGGTAGAGGCATGTGCTTCCCTTGACCAACAACTGAAACAAAACAATACAATCCAAAAAGAAAATGAAATGGTATGGCCACCTCCTCCTTATGAAGCAAAAATTAGATTTATTCAGAGCATTTCAAGTTCTTTAGATTTTGGTATAAAGAAAAACTGGCTAAAAAAAGTAATCGACTCTCTCACAGGCAAAGAAGAATCAGAAAATTTAATGTTAAGACCACATGGTATATATGTTCAGGAGGAGAAAATATACGTAACAGATCCCGGCCTTTTTCTCGTTCACATCTTTGACCAAAAAAAGAAAAATTATTTTCAGATAACAGACGCAAAGGACCAACATCTTATCTCACCCATTGGTGTAGCCATTGATATTAATGGAAAAATATATATATCAGATTCGTATTTAAAAAAAATTTTTATATTTAGTGATGATGGTAAATATCTCGGAGAAATAGGCTCAGATAAACTCTTTGGAAGACCAACAGGATTAGCAATTTACAAAGATAGGCTATACGTTGTGGATACCTTAGGGGATAAAATATTAGTGTTCTCTAAAGATAATGAAAAACTTCTTTATTGTTTTGGTCAAAATGGAAAGGGACATGGAGAGTTCCATTATCCAACACATATTTTTATAGATTCAAATGGTTATATATATATCACAGACTCACTTAACTTTCGTGTGCAGATTTTTGACATAGACGGAAATTTTGTTTCTTCTTTTGGAAAGCATGGAGATGCAATAGGTAATTTCTCAAAACCTAAAGGAATAGCAGTAGACTCAGAAGGACATATTTATGTTGTAGATTCAGAATTTGACGTTGTCCAGATATTTGATAGAAATGGCACGTTACTTCTTATATTAGGAGGAACAGGTCTTAAAAAGGGACATTTTTTAATTCCAGGGGGTATCTTTATTGATAAAAATGATTATATTTATGTTGCGGACTCATATAATAGAAGAATACAGATATTCAAATATATTAAGACTGATGTATAAAGAGGTTTAAATGAAAGTTAAACAGCTAATTTATCTTTTCATTTTATGTCTTTTTCTACTTTTTAGTTTTTCTAAAGAATCTACCGCAATAATAAATACAAAGCATAATCTTTCAATATCAGGTCTTGGCAATATAAAGTCTACAAAAGAAACAGAAATCTGTATATTCTGTCATACACCTCATAATGCCTATCCTGATTATCCTTTGTGGGGACATGAAATCACGCCCGTCAATTATTATACGCATTACACAAGTGATACATTGAAATCATATTCCTCAGAAGCAGATGCTCCACCTATTGATGGTGTTTCTCGTCTCTGTCTCAGTTGCCATGATGGAACTGTAGCCATCGGAGCGATTATTACAAAAAAAGGTAAAATCGAAATGGTAAATATTGAAGATATTATTGAACTTGGAAGACTTAGACCAGGGGCGTCAGGATATTTAGGAACGGATTTATCAGGTGGTCATCCGATATCCATAAAATTTGATGCCATATTAGCAAACATCAGAAATGCAGATCCATATCTCATACATTTAAATTGGCCTATTATAGACCAAGATGTAAAACTTTATCAGACACAGGATGGATACGGCGTTCAATGTTCATCTTGTCACGATCCTCATGGAGGAAAGGGCGGAATAGATGCTCCACCGTTATGGAGAAAAACTACATATGATGAAGTATGCCTTGTCTGTCATACATTATCAACAATAATAGGACATTAAACAATATGTTCATTAAAAGAATTTTAATAATTACATTCTTTATTCTAATTACATTTCCTACATTTGAGATTCATCCTCAAGAACTAAGTGATTATTTGCATCTTGATAAAAATAAATTGCCCAAAGGATGTGGAAGTTGTCATAAAGGGCACGGCATTTTCAATACCCCTATGCTTCCAGAACAAAAAGAAAAATTTTGCTTCAGGTGTCACGGATACGATGATATAAGAAACCTGATGAAACAAATGGGGTATCTTTCTGATGATGTCGATTTAACAAATATAGAAAAAGAATTTGGAAAGCCGTATCATCACCCAATAGAAAATACTGGTATTCATCAATATGGTGAAGCATTACCCGAATTAAATCCTTCTACTCCAAGACACTCAGAATGTATTGACTGTCATAATTATCATTATGTAAAAAAAGATGATATAACATTTGGTATTAAAGGGTTTAACAGTCAAGGATTCATAGTACAAAATATCAATTCTGAATATGAATTATGCTTTAAGTGTCACTCTAACAGTGCGAATTTACCCGTAGACCAGACAAATAAAGCAACAATGTTTAATTTATTGAATCCGTCATATCATCCTGTTGTTGGCAGCGGAAAAAATAGTGATGTCCCGAGTCTCATTTTTCCATTAACATCTTTAAGTATGATAAAATGTAGTGATTGCCACGGGAATAATAATTTGGACGGACCAAAAGGTCCACATGGCTCAGATTATGAGCACATACTCAAAATGAATTTTAATCATGATGATGGACCTGAAAGCGAATTTGCTTATCAGCTTTGTTATCAATGTCATAATAGAAATAGTATATTAAGTAATGAAAGTTTCTTTTATCATAATCTTCATATTTCAATAGTCGGGGCTTCCTGCAGGACATGTCATAATCCCCACGGAAGCATCCAATATACTCATCTTATAGATTTAGAGTCTCCTTCTATAGGTCATTCTGATAGTGGAAATTTAGACTTTATAGACCTTGGGAATAAAACTGGCCAGTGTTTTCTAAACTGTCACAGTAGAAACCATGATCCAGCTACTTATCCTTAACCCTTATATTAATTTTTGATTTCTTTAATAATAAGATTAACCACTTCCGGAATCTTTTCGCCTATTTCAGGAGTTAAACTTGTGCCTACTGTTGTGATATCTTTTGGCACCACTCCGATAAATGTAGTCTCTGGAAGTTTTCCACTAATAGCTATTTGTTCTAGAGTTTCTATAAGATGTAATTTAGGAACGTCTGTCACTCCATTGACTGTCAAAGGAACCTCTTCTTGTTTTAATCGAACTATAGTACCTGGTGTTTGTCCTGTTTGAAAATAATCAATAACAATTAATTTTTCCTTGCCATCAATAAAACTTGGAATCATACAGGCAGATTCACCCACTTCCATTAAATCAACATTTTCAGGTAGATTCATCTTTTCCAGAATTTTTGCCACTTGATAGCCAAATGCTTTATCAGTTTCAAAAGGATAGCCGCAGCACAAAATCAAAATATTCTTTTCCATTCTTTAATCACCTCATAGATTTTATATAGTCTTTCACACTCTTTAGAGAATGAACTATTCTATAATTAAAATTATCAATTATAATTTGAAGTGTTGTCAATATATTCGTCTCTTATGCAGGTAATTCTCAGTAAATTTGTAATGCTTTGAGATTCCTTGTTTTGCTTGGAATTACAAATTATACAGGGCTTCTGTCATTTTATTGCTGGATCTGAGATTTTATTAATATTCCTCCAATGTGTTAAATATATGGTATCATATTAAGCAAAAGTTTTATTTTAATTGGAGCATTTATGGAATTCAGATGGCAGGATGCGATAGATATCATACTTATGTCAATCATACTCTATCGCCTGCTGCTGTTGATAAAGGGAACGAGAGCTGCCCAGATGCTTGGCGGGCTCGGAGTCCTGTTGCTGGCATCTATACTATCAAGATATTTTGAACTCTATACAGTTGACTGGCTAATACAAAGTTTCTGGACACATATTGTTATTGCTATCATCATACTCTTCCAGCCTGAAATAAGAAGAGCACTTGCACAGATGGGAGAAGCACGTTTCCTCCATACGCTCACTTCTGCCGAGGAGTTGAAATCACTCGATGAGATTATTAAAGCTACCATAGCACTCTCTAACAGAAAAATCGGCGCTCTTATTGCTATTGAGCGTGAAACGAGTCTCAAGGACTTTGTCGAAATAGGCACTCCACTTGATGCAAAGGTATCAAAAGAGGTGTTGTTAAGTATTTTTCATCCGACATCTCCCATTCATGATGGAGCTGTTGTAATAAAAGGCAACAGAATTGTTGCTGCAGGATGTTTTCTACCTATCACTACAGAGAGTGATATAAGCAGATCACTGGGAACACGCCACCGGGCAGGAATCGGGCTTTCAGAAGAGACTGATGCTGTTGTAATAATCGTTTCGGAAGAGACCGGTGCGATATCAATGGCGATAAATGGAAAATTAGAGAGGCCTTTTGATCTGGGCTTGCTCAGAGACGCACTGACTGATTTATTTACTAAAAAAGCAATGAAATGAAAAAGGAAAATATCTTTTCAAAAAATTTTGGATTAAAGATCGCTGCAATATTCTTATCTATCGTTTTGTGGTTTTACGTAACTTCACGAGGTCAATCCGAGATGTACCTTGATGTCCCGGTGGAGTTTAAAAATATTCCTCCGGGTCTCGAGATGGTTAATAATACAGTAAAAATGATCAGTCTTAATGTTAAAGGACAGGAAAGATTTATCAGAAACCTCAAGCCCTCGGATATCAGGATTTCAATCGACCTTAGTAAAACAAAAAAAGGCGATAATGTCTATTACATAACACGTGATGATATTAAAACCCCGCATGGTATTACGGTATCGAATATAAATCCATCAAGTCTAAAAATAACCACAGAAGAGACTTTATCAAAAACTGTCAAGGTAAGTCCTGTTATAATAGGTGAACTGGAAAAAGATTATTCTGTTAGGTCTGTAACTATAGAGCCACCTACTGTTGTAGTCGAAGGTTCAAAATCTGAAGTCAGAAAGATTAATAAACTAAAGACCGAGCCTCTGGATATAACAGGTATCACTGAGTCATTTTCTCAGGATTTGAAACTTGACTTAAAAGGTAAGAATATCCGGGCTAAGCCCGATGTTATCAAAATAAGAGTGAATGTGGAGAAATGAACAATGAAGCTTTTTGGAACAGATGGGATAAGAGGCACAGTTAATAGATCTCCTATGACACCTGAAACGGTTTTGAGAATTGGTATGGCTATAGCAAGCCTTCTTAGAGAAAAACATGGCAGAAATATGATCCTAATAGGAAAGGATACACGGCTGTCAGGTTATATGATAGAGAGTGCTCTTACTTCAGGTATCTGTTCGATGGGAATGAATGTTACACTTGTTGGACCACTTCCTACACCAGGGATAGCATTCCTTACAAGGACATTAAGACTTGATGCAGGAATTGTTATCTCTGCATCTCACAATCCGTTTGAAGATAATGGAATAAAATTTTTCTCTTCTAAAGGTTTCAAGCTACCTGATGCACTTGAAAAAAAGATAGAAGAACTCGTACATGACGATGAACTCTCAAAGCTTAGAGCAAAAGGACCAGATATAGGTAAAGCCTATCGTCTGGACGATGCAACAGGTCGTTACATAGAATATATCAAATCAACTATACCGAGGGGCACTACTTTTGAGGGTATGAAGGTAGTAATTGACTGTGCAAATGGAGCTACATATAAAACTACCCCATGGCTTTTATGTGAGCTTGGAGCAGATGTAATTTCTATCAACAATAAGCCTGATGGAAAAAATATTAATGCAGGCTGCGGTTCTCTTAATATTGAAGGTTTGCAAAAAGCAGTAAAACAGCATAAGGCAGATATAGGTATAGCTCATGATGGAGATGGAGACAGGGCTCTATTTTGTGACGAAAAAGGCAATATTGTAGATGGTGATAAGATAATGGGAATGTGGGCAGTAGAAATGAAAAATAATAATACACTAAGTAAAAACACTGTTGTAGCAACAGTGATGAGCAATCTTGGACTTGAAAAATTTTTAAAAAGTAGCGGGATAAAACTAATCAGGACAAAAGTTGGAGATAGGTTCGTTGTTGAAAAAATGCTCGAAGGTGGATTCAATCTCGGGGGCGAACAATCAGGACATATTGTATTTCTTGATCATAATACAACTGGAGATGGCCCTCTCACAGCGGTCCAGGTTATGCATTTGATGAAAAAGAAAGATTCACCTCTTTCGAAACTCGCTGCTAATATAAAGCTTTACCCACAGGTTCTAATGAATGTTACCATTAGACAAAATATTGATTTCAGAGATATACCTGAAATTATGGATGTAATACATTATGCAGAAAAACGACTTATAGACTCGGGAAGGATACTCGTCAGACCTTCAGGGACTGAGCCAAAATTAAGAATTATGCTTGAAGGAATTGACAGAAGGCTTATTACAAAGCTCGGGAAAGATATAGTCAGGGTGATTAAAGAAAAGATGGCCTGATGCATTTTTTCATAGCATTTCTTACAGGCGTAGTTATTTTTAAAGTTTTTCCCTATTTTCCATTTTCTTCCATTTTTACCATAGTGCTTATTTCTCTTATTATATTATTAAAAAGAAAATTTATTCCTGTATTAATCATACTCACTGGAATCATTACAGGAATTTCATACGCTTATATCAGATATGAACCAGATCTACTTCTGCATTATTTTGGAAGGGAAGTTACGGTAAACGGCATTTTTGTATCTTATCCAATAAAAAATAATAACGATACATACAATCAAATCTTCAGGATAGCATCTGCAGTAGATAGTAACAGTCAGCAATATCTCCAGGAACTCGATAATCAGGAAATTACACTTTTTTCTGACGAACCATTTGAACCTGGACTAAAATGCAAACTCAGAATAAAGTTTCTGAAAAATAGAGAAAGATTGAACCCGGGTGAGCAATTAAACCAACATAGGTATGCAAATGTTCTCGATATATATAATGAAGGGGAAAAGATTATTTCATTGAATAAAAAGATTCAAGATTGCCGGAATAGAATCAATGTATATATAGAAAAGCATTTTACAAAAGATTCTGCAGCTCTGATTTCATCAATTACAACTGGGCACAGGGCACTTATGAATGAAGATTTGAAAAATGCTTTTAATAGAACAGGACTGGCACATATACTTAGCATCTCTGGCACGCATTTCGGTTTATTCTCTGTGCTTCTATTTGGTATATTTCGTCTGATTATTAAAATTCTTCCATACAGTATCTTACAGAAAATAACGATTTTTTTGACTCCTGCACAAGCTGCTGCGTTATTAAGCTTCCCTTTTATGTTAACCTATCTCGGCATTTCCGGTTCCAGCATTCCTGCGGTCAGATCATTCATAATGATAAGCCTTTTTCTATTCGGGATGATCATCGGCAGAAAAGGTTTCTGGTTAAATTCACTTCTGTTTGCTGCATTAATAATAGCGTTATGGAATCCAGAACATATATTCAGTCTTTCTTTTCAGCTTTCTTTTATAGCTGTATTTTTTATAGGCATGTTCATTAAAGATAAAAAAACAGAAAAAGACCATAGGATAATGAAATATATCAAAAATATTCTACTTATTCCAATTTCAGCGTCAATTGGAATCGCTCCATTAGTAGCATATTATTTTCACTATTTTTCTTTCATATCCCCTATCTCGAATCTATTAGTAGCACCTCTTATTGGTTTTATCATCATACCACTTTCTGTTTTATCATCATTTTTATATCTTGTTTCTGGTTATTTCATCTTTACTCCACTTATCGAATTTTTAACTAAATTTAGTATTTCGCTTGTAAGACTTTTCTCTGAAATTCCATTTGCAGCTATAAAAATTCCAAATTTTCCTCCAATATTAGTACTACTCTTCTATGTTGGGTTCATTTTTTATTTTCTTTTACCAAAAAATACTTCTTCCCTCTCCCTCTCTCCCCTTCCCAGTGAGGGAGGGGGTGGGGGGAAGGGTAATATTTCGTCAAGACAGAGGTATACCATTCTAATCCCTTTTATTCCTGTGCTTATTTACTTCTCATTCACAATCTTTGAAAAAAAATATATTGAAATCACATTTCTTGATGTCGGGCAAGGGGATTCTGCAGTCATTGAGCTTCCTGATGGCAAAACAATTGTAACAGACACGGGTAAAACTGGAAGGGAAACCGCCACATTCCTTGATTATAGAGGTAAAAGAACTATAGATGCCCTCATACTTTCACATAGCCATCCTGACCACACTGGGGGTCTATATTATTTACTGGATAGATTCGAGATTAGAGAAATCTGGCATAACGGACGTATGATTTTTTCTGAGATACCAGATAAGTTAACCTTTCGTGCATTCAACAGGGGTGATAGGATTGATGGAGATAATTATTCTATTTATATTCTTCATCCATATCCTGAATTCTACACATTATCTAGTGAAGAAGATGACGAGGCTAATAACGACTCGCTGGTTCTAAAAATTCAGAGCATTAATCACTCATTTCTCTTTACCGGAGATATCGAAGAAGAGGCTGAAGAGAGTATACTGCATATTGGTGATTGGTTGAAAAGTAATGTATTGAAAGTTCCACATCATGGCGGAAAAACATCTGCCTATCAGCCCTTCTTTCGTTCAGTATCTCCGCAAATAGCTGTAATCAGTTGCGGACGTGGAAATACATTTGGGCATCCACACCAGGATACCATAGATGCATTAGATGGAGCAGAAATATTCAGGACAGACATTCACGGAGCGATCAAAATTACCGAATCAGCTACTGGACTTAAGATTAAAACATATAAGGATTCCCAATTTAAACAGGCTAATTCTATTTTAGAAGAAATGAGCAATCTGAAAAAACTTTTTCAGACCTGGTAATCACAATCCTAACCCACATTATCATTCAAAAATTTATCGAGTAAAGACAGGACATAGTATTTAACCCGAATAATGCAGACATTGCTCAAAAATTTCTTTAACTCGATGAATGAGCTAAAATACTATCTCCTGTCTTGATAAACTAAGCACATCAATGATCTTGGCTAAGGAATTGATTCAACCGATGCAAATTGAGGTTCATGAAGCGGAAGCAGTATATCAGCGGTATCCCTGACTTTTATCATTATGTCATAGGCATTGTAGGGATTGACTACCGTTCCGGGCGGGATAACCTCCATCTCCATCGCCTTTATTTTCATGGGAGGATTAAAATTCTCCATGATTACACAAAAACCTGTTATCGCAGCTTTTCCCTTCGATGTCTCAATAAGAACTGTCATCCCACCTTCAGTGTGGGCAGGCGTATGAATAACCTTTATGCCGGGGACTATTTCTATATCACTGTTTACAGAAATGATTTGTCCATTCTTCTCGATGTCAGAAATATAGTCTTCCATGTAACGGAAATCGAGCGGATGTGGATTATGTATACTCTGAAGTTCTTTTTCGTGTATATAAAAAACCGCATTTGTGCATTTTGAATCATTTTCACAGTGGTCATTATGTAAATGTGTATGAATTACAATATCTATTTGTTCAGGTGATAACCCCCAACGGGCAAGTCCTTCTTCAAATCTATAGATTTTACCTCCAATAGAGTTTTCCCTCTCTTTAGATAGTAAAGGAGCCATCTCTCCAGTATCAACGAGTATTTTTTTATCCCCACCCTCAAGATACCAGCAATATATAGGGATTGTATAGGGCTTTCCGTAGTCATGCTGGTAAGTCATCATGCCTTTATCAAAGGCTTTTGTCCCCATCACAATAGGATGTATTTTATATTGCACTGCACTTTTCATGACATCCCCTCCTTAATAAATTAAAGTAATTGTATTTCATATGTCATATGCCTTATAGCAAGTCCTGCAGACTTCAGGCAATGGCTGTTCAGAAAGTCTATTTTCTATCAATTTCTCAATATCTTCGATTTTATTCAAAGCTCCTGTGCCGAATTCGATATCGATATAGGTCCTGTTAATCAGATCTAACCGCTTATAATAGGTCTTCCTGAAATCCCTGTAAGCATCACTCTCCCATATCTCCATAAAATCTTTTTCAGCAATATTTCCAAAACATAACCTCTGTAACTGGTATTGTTGACCACAGAATATTCTCGTGATAGGGTTTTTCTTTGTCATATTCAAATAAACACAGGGAGATACACAGCCATCAAATGATATAAAAACTATCTGTAGTGGATTCATCTCACATATAACTACTTCCTCTAACTCAAGTGGATAAACTCGAAAGGGTATTTTTAATTTACTGGCTCTTTTCCTCGCAGTCTCAATATAATTTTTAAAGTCTAAGTCTGCCTTATTACAAGAAAATACCTTCAGATCATCCTGCTCCTGTGTTGGGGTATAATCAAGATTGGTTGCAACAAATTCATTAATGCCACAATCTTTCGCAAGACTCACTGCTTCAGGAAGCTCTTTGACATTCTTTTTTGTCATGAGAAAAGAAAGTGCCAGTTTGGGAGTTTTTGACCGCATTTTCGATTTTAAATGTGTCATGTTTCTGATGTTATCAACAATCTTTTCGAAATGAGAACCGCATCGGAACCTCTCATGTGTTTCTTTAGTCGCTCCGGAAATCGATATAGCAATAATATCAATCCCGTTTATTATCAATTTTTCTGATATATCCGGGGTAAGCAGGACGCCGTTTGTGATTAAGCTTGCCTTGCAATTTTCAGCTTTTGCTATTTTAATCATTTCAAAAATCTCAGGATGAAGAAGTGGTTCTCCCCAACCTTGAATATGAATATCATCAACAAGATGAAAATACCTGCTTATTTTTTTATAAACAGAAAAAGGCATATCTCCGTTTATCCATTCATCAGTAAAAGCAGTTCTTGGACACATAACGCATTTGATTTGACATCTGGAAGTGGGTTCGATTTGAAAGGCTATAAAAGGTCTGCTTTTTATTCTGATATTCTTCATATTCCGATCATGAGAGCAAATTGATAAACAGCCAAACCTGATAAATAGGATACAATCAGCATGAAGGTGAATGAAAATAAAAACCAGCGCCAACTGCCCATTTCCTGTTTCATAACTACGAGTGTAGCAACACAGGGGACAAAAAGCATTAGTATTACCAGAAAAGAGAGAGCAGATGCATTGCTCATTACATCAGGTAAGATTTCTCTAATCCCTTCTTCTCCAACACCATAAAGCACCCCAAGGGCAGCTATCGAGTTTTCCTTTGCTGTAACACTCGCTAATAGAGCTACGATCATCTTCCAATCAAGACCTACAGGGCGACCAACAGGCTCAATTAATTTTCCTATTAAACCGAGAATACTTCCCTCAATATCGCCACTTGGTATATGAGAAAAAAACCAAAGAATAATCGAAAATATTACAATTATTGTTCCAGCCTTTTTTATAAAAGCTATTATTCTCTTCCATACAACCATTAATATTGTTCTCAGATTAGGTTTGTGATAAAAAGGAAGCTCCATAATAAAGGGCATATACTGTTTTTTGAAAAGGAATTTACTCGCTATCATGCCTGAAAAACCAAGGATCAAAATATTTCCTGCTACAAGTGCCCATGAAATAAGCAAAGCATTCTTTCCGAATATTGCAGCCGAAATAAGCGTGACTACAGCCAGCTTTGCTGTGCAAGGGACAAAGGGTGTAAGAAAAATAGTAAGAAATCTTATTTTTCCTGACTCCAATATTCTCGCACCCATCACAGCCGGAACATTACAACCAAAACCCAGACAGAAAGGGAGAAAACTCTTACCATGAAGTCCTATCACATGCATAAATCTATCCATTACAAAAGCAGCTCTTGCCATATATCCAACGTCTTCGAGAAAGGCCATAGCCGTAAAAAAGAAAAGAAGTACAGGAAGAAATGTAAGTACAGTTCCTGCACCTCCAAGTAAGCCATCAACTATAATCCCCCTAAGCCAGAATGATTGCCCAAGCAGAGGTTCTACATGCATAGCAATTGAATTCATAAAAGATTCAAGCAACTGCTGAAGAGGCAAACCCAAACCATAGGTGAGCAAAAAAACGACAGCAAGAATACATAGAAGAATTGGGATACCCAACAACGGACGTGTAAGAATATGGTCCAGACGATCTGTTAAAAGGATCTGACCTCTTTTAAACTCTAAAACACAGGAGCGTATCGCACCCTCAATCCAATCATATCTGCCATGAACTACAGCAAGAAGAGAATCTTCATGTTCCCTTAAAATAGCCTGTGCCTTGTTCCATGAATCAGGATCTACAATCCTGCTCATATTTTCAGTAACATCAGGGTCACCTTCCATTATTTTTGTAACAGTCCATTTTGTCAAATAAGAAGGGGTAACATATCTTTCAAGAATATTTATCAGTTCCGTGAAAATTTCTTTATGGTCTTCAGTAACATCAGCCATAGAAGGTTTGTATTCCTTTTTTCCTTCGGATAGTAATAATATAGTTGAGATTAAAGCTTTGATTCCCTTGTTTTTTGAAGCAACCATAGGGATAACTGGAATCCCAAGATATTTTTCGAGTAAATTTACATCGATACGTATTCCCTGCTGTTCTGCCACATCCATCATATTCAGAGCAACAATTATAGGAGATTTTAAGAGAAGAAACTCTGATAGAAGGTAAAGACTCCTCTCGAGCGAAGAAGCATTAGCTATAAGAACAATCGCATCAGGCCGCTCATTTATTATAAAGTCTCTTGCTACCTTTTCTTCTTCAGAGTAAGCTGTTAAGCTATAACTACCGGGAAGGTCTACGACTTTTATTCTTGTATTATCAGCGTGGTAAAAACCTTCTTTTTTCTCTACAGTCTTCCCTGGCCAATTTCCTACGTGTTGAGACAGACCGGTTAAAAGATTAAAAACTGTTGATTTACCAACATTGGGCTGGCCTGCAAGCGCAATAAGAAGATCCCTTTTTTGCATTATGCAATCTCTGTTTTTTCTCTTCCAGCATTTAAATGTCTTATGAAAATTTTCTGGGCCTGCCCTCTTCCAATGGCAATCCTCGTTCCGTTAGTAGTAATTATCAGAGGACCACCGATGTTTCTAAGAACTTTAATCTTCATACCTGAAGTTATACCCATTGAAGCAAGTCTGCCTATAAGGCCACGACCGCCAGAAATAAGATGGACTATTCCTTCTTCGCCTTCTTTAAGCGAGATTAATGTTGTTATCTCTCTATCCATGCGAATTATCTTCTCCTTTCACAACATTTTCCTCTGTTCTACAATTTTCGCAAAATCCTCGAATCTCGAGTGTATGACTTTTCCCTTTGAATCCACGCTCACGGCAAAGTTCTTCTTGTAGCTTCTCAAGGTTTTCTGAATAAAACTCTATAACTTTCCCGCAATTGAGACAAACCATGTGATCATGATGCTGGCGACCAAGCGACTGTTCATAAATAGTTCCATGTTCTGTTTTGCTAACCTTCTCAACAAGTCCGCATTCACACAGCAGGCTCAGAGTTCTGTATACAGAAGCCCTCGATGCCTTCAAGCCCCTCTTCCTCATATCCATATAAAGTGTCTCTGGATCAAAATGCCCCTTACATGAAAAAGCTTTCTTTAAAACAGCATTCCTCTCTTTTGTTAAACGCTGTCCTCTTTCTTCAAGGAATTGTCTGAATATTTTCTGTCTCATTGAGATTGAGTCTCAATATAGATTAATACAAACAGGGATTTTTTGTCAAATATAAAAAATTGAGTCAAATTTTTACTACCTCAATCTTAAAGAAGGAGTGGCTTAAAACTGTATTTGAAGTCTTTTTACGTGTTCTTATTTGGGAAGACTGAAACCAAAGATATTACCTTTACCGTTTGCATTCTTTATCCATATTTTTCCACCATGTGCCTCAATTATTTTTTTGGCAATAAAAAGTCCCAGCCCTGATCCTTTTTGTTCTCTCATCCCCCGATAGAACGGCTCAAAGATGTACGGGAACTGGTCACGAGGTATTTTGACAGCAGTATCAATAACTTCAACAAGTAAATCTTTTTTTTGATCCATGAGCCTGACGGTCACAGAACCTCCAGCTTTTGTAAATTTTATTGCATTATCTAATAGGTTTATTATGACTCTTTGAATCATTGCTCCGTCAACCACAATTTTTGGCATTTCACGATCAGGTCTTTCAGCGATTAATTGGATATTTTTCTCTTTTGCTATTATTTCCATATTTTTGACTTGTTGTTCTACTGCTGCATTTAGGTCGAAAGGCGTTGGGATTAATCTCATCTCTTTTGCTTCAATTTTTGCAAAATCAAGGAAATTTGTTATCAATTGTTCTACTGTTATAAGTTCTCCAACGACTAATTCCAGATAGTCTTTTTGCTTTTGCTCGTCTGCTTTGCCTGCCAGAATTCTCGACAGAAAGCCTAATGATGCTGTAATCGGGTTTTTCATATCATGAACAAGAGCTGAGAAAAGATACTGACGTTCTCTTTCTAATTTCTTAATTTTTGTAATATCTCTGAAAAGCTCAACACCTCCCATAAATGTGCCTTTACTGTCAAAAATAGGAGCTGCTGTTATCAGAAGAATAATTTCATCTCCGTTTTTATTTTTTATTTTACTTTCTATTGCATCTATTGGTTTATACAAATCAAATAAATGGGATAATAAAGGACAGGCATTCTTATCCGATGTCCCATGAAAAATCTCAAGGTGGGATTGACCTATAATATCTTCTTTTTTATATCCAGTTATCCCCTCTGCAGAATCATTAAAATTGATAACTATTCCTTCTTCATCTATAACGGTAAATCCGATTGGCAGGTTCTTTACGATGGTTTCACAAACTTGCTTGTATAACACTTTTTCATTTTCCATAATTTATAAAATATCATACTATTTGTCCTGTGTAAACCTTATACCTAAGTTAGCATGGCCAAAGCCTCACAGTAATTACGCTCAAAACCACTACTTTTTTATAAAGACGGGATACTGCTAAACCTATCAGAAATTTCGTAAGGAAGTAATAACGGAATCATCCCTTCTGAAATAGCTCTTTCTACTTCTTCATGCGAAGTAACCCGACGTATGAAGTCTTTTTTTTCTACAAGTCCCAGAATATCGACAAATGTATCAAACATTCCCTCTGGAAAGGCGTATACAAAAAGGTGACCTTCAACAATAGAGAATATCGGATTAAATTCAATTGCAAGTTTTTCTCCGATTCTTCTTGTTTTGAGCATCCCTGTTTCTACAAGCTTTTCAACAAACTTTTTTCGTGCCACTACTGAGAGCCCAAGCAACTTGGCAATCTCAAAGAATAGCTGCGGTGTAGTCTGGGTCATCAGTTTTCTTGAGATATCAAGCCGGACCCACCAGAGGTCATAACTAAGGAGAGATTTTCTTTTAGCAACCTGACTCATTTCCCCGACATACATATTCCTTATATAAAGCAGATTAGGGAAATCAAAAATTGCAGAAGGCATTTCTTTCGGACAATCCTTGGAGGAAAATTTTACCTCTGCAATCAATTTATTCTCAAGTTCATTATTCCAGAAGCGCACTATTTTTTCGATGAACTCAGGATCAGGTTTATATCCATAAAGAAGGATTCTTGTTCCCTGTACTTTTTCTTTTGACCGTCCAATGAGTACGAAGATACCGGGGTTTTGAGCATCTTTTGGGAGTACCAAAAATTTAAGAATCTTGTCTTTCGTAAATATATAGACCGGTATGTGATTAAGCGTCAGATATGATGCTGCCAGTTTTAATCCTTCTCCAAAATATCCCCTCATCCAGCAATCCTTGTTGCTTTCTCCCATGCGCAGTGCCTCTAATTTAAGACCGCGACCTTTGTCAATAATCCATGTTCCCTGTAAGTCTTGTTCAAACTGAACTTGAGGTTGCCCGCTAACCGATTCTTCTTCATCTAAGGCATTCTGAATTAACTCCCTTAATGATATAAATAAATTTAATTCCCTCTTGTCCACATATTCCTTTGACAATCCAATTGAGAAAAGGGCATCGTATCTGATGATCTTCGATGCAATATTATGAGGTTCTTTTAGATCTACAATTATTCCCCTGTCTTCGGCCTCAACGAGGGGTATGATCGAAGCAGATATACCAGAAGAAATATCGTAGGCACGCAAAATTTCTTTAATTCCCAATTGAGAGGGTTTATGCTTGCATCTTTTAACTTTCTGCATGGGCTTCTTCTACTGAATGTGTTGGTAACGTAATCCGTTCAATTTGATTTTTGCGATACTTTTCTATAATCTCCCTTACCGAACAGCCTTCTTCAGTCTTATATATATCAACAAAGTTATTTTTAAGCATATAGAAGGAAATTTCTCCAACCCGCGATGTAAATAACACATCAATTTTATATTTAATAACAGCCTTTATGACCTTAATCCCTGCATGTTTTTTTTCATTAATGAATTCATTATAGTAAAAATCCTCTATTTCATTGTTATCATTGCCAAGCCTTAATATGATGAAATAAGGGGCCCGGCCAAAATGGCCATGAACTTTCGAGTCCAAACCGTTGATATCCTTAACAGGGATAATAGCTGAGATAGCCTTATCCCTTGATGGCTCAACATGGATGAAAACTGACTCAATGTGTTTATAGTTTTTAATTATAAAATCTTCTGCGATATTTGCAAGTTCATGTGCCTTATATAATGAGAGTGATGGACTGGTTGCAATCTTGCATTCAACCATCTTAAGCGGACCTGATTGGCGTATCCTTACCTCACTGACTCCTTTAACCCCATAGATTTTGTTTATGTTTTCTTCAATCTCGGATTGCAATTCCGGGTCAAGATTTGCGTCCATTAAGACCAGAAGAGATGTCCATATGTTTTTTATTCCCAATTTGAGAATAAGCAATGAAATCAACATAATAATAGTGCCCTCTATAAAGGGAATCCTTGCATAGGCAAACAATATGCCTGTCAAAACAACTATGGAGGTAAAGATATCTAAAAAGGATTCGGTTGCATTCGCAATCAGGGATTGGGAATTAATTAATCTGCCGACAGCCTTTTCCTTTTTTGCTATAAAATAGGCGGCAATAATAGAAATGATACTTGCCATAACCGGCAAAAATGGAAATGCCTGAGGATAGGCGGTATAAGAAAGCTTATGATATCCCTCTTTTAATAACTCCACTCCTGCCCATGCTATTAATACACCTATTATAAAACTAACCAGGGTTTCAGCCTTATATAACCCATAGGGGAATCTTGCAGATTTTTTCCTGGCGGCCATCCAAAGACCAAACCATGATGCAAAGATAGCCAGGAGATCAGCTCCGCTATGAAAGGCATCGGCTATCAGAATCCTGGAATCAAATAAATAACCTATGACGCCCTTCATAGCTGCTAAAACAAGTGTTACAAAGGTTGCAATAAAGGCTATCCTCTGTCCCTTTTTTAATTCTTTAACATTTTCTTCTTTTCTATTGCCCATTGTTTCAGTCAGAGTTTCATCGGTATAAAATATATTCTATTTATACTCATTGAAAAAATTGACGTACCATCGGTGAGCTGCATCGTGGACATCTTGTTTGGAAACAGGGAATACCTTGCTGATGAGGCATTATGAAACCACACTTAGGACATATACAGTTAGTAGGGGGTCTGTCAGGACATCTTTCACCGAAAGCTTTGCCCAATCCTCTTCTTCTACACCTTCCAAAACCAAATGGCATTGTATAATTCCTCTTCTACAGCCACAATTTCTTACTTATGTTCTGCACTCAAACTTCTAAAACACCCCCCACGCATCCATAGAAAAATCGGTCTCCAAATTCCTGTTGAAGTCGAAACGCTGCCTTCAAACCAGTGCAATGGGAGACCCCAATTTTTTCGACTTCAATTTTCTTAAGAAACTCGATCGATTTCTCCAGTTGTTCGGCGGTTAAAAAATCTAAATGGGTTCCTCCTAAAATAGCATAAATCTTTTCTTTCTTTGTTTTATTTATGACATGGTTAATGATATTAATCATTCCCGAGTGGGCACATCCAAGAATCAGGATAAGCCCTTTTTTACTATCAAGGATAAGAGATTGATCGTCAAGCAAAATATCCTGATTTATCTTTCCATTAACTTCGGTAAATAGTCTTGGATCCGGTTTCTCAAAAGGGGTTTTTCTTGGCACCTGCCCTGTTAAAGAAATCCCTTTCTCCACTTCAACGAATTTTGTATTAAAAATAAAATTTGCTCCTAAGGATTCAAGATAACTTTTCTTAAAAGGAATTCCCACAAATCTTTTAATTTCTTTAGTTTTTTCTTTAATGACTGCTATTCTTTCTAAAAATATGTCAGGATGTGCATGAACAGACACTTTCCCTCTTATCTTGAGGACTTCAGGAAGTCCTCCTGTGTGATCGTAGTGTCCATGGCTAAGGAATATCTTTCTTATAGTCCGGAGGTCTTTGCAGAAGACAAGAGAATTTCCAACAATAGAATGCCCACTTCCTGTATCGAATAGGTAATTTCCTTTATCCGTTTCAATAAAAACTGAAAACCCATGTTCCCCTGAACCAGCCAATCTACATACTAAGTTGTCACACAACACTGTTATTCGTATTTTCATCTCCTTTGTCTCCTTATCACGCTTTTAATAACCTTACAACGTTCTAAAGCTTGACGCTACCTGAGGCATCTCGACTGAGAACCAATATATGGAAATAAATCTCTGCCTTTTCATTTTCCATTGATTTAGCACCAACAGGACATTCCTCAACACAGATTCCACACCCTGTGCATTTTTCCTCATCAACCCAGGGCATTTTTAGGTCTCCCTTCTTTGTAGCAGCATATAAAAGGAACTCGAATCATCTCACCTGTATCTGATATCTATTATCTGCCCTACACCTACATTTATGTAATTCATCTGATATTTCTCCTTAAAAACTGCTCTCGCTGCATCGCCTGAACAATGGCAGGGCCCTACATTACGCACGCCTGCTTTTTTCAAACTGTACACAATTTTTTCCAGTTCATCTTTGCTTTTCCCACTCAGGTGAAAACCCCCCAGAAGCAGAAAGATATCCTCTTTAAAAATATCTTTCGCTTTATTGACTATATTGACAATACCGGGGTGCGCGCATCCTGTTATTAATATTAAACCTTCATACGTGTGTATAATCAAAGACTGTTCTTTTATCAATACCCCAAGTTCACCAGTAGAATAAACATTGTCGCATATCTTCACAGGACGCTGAATTTCAATGATTTTTATCCCGTGACCTTTAACCTCATTTTTAAAACTTTCAGGAAAAGATTTAGGCACACAAACAGTAACTTTATTATTGTTTTCAATAATATTCCATAACCCTCCCACATGGTCATTATGAATATGTGATAGAAAAATCAGACTTATTTCCGTCGGATCAATTGTTAGTGACTTCATATTTCTTAACAA
The DNA here is from genome assembly GCA_013388455.1 of Nitrospirota bacterium. Taxonomy (NCBI): domain Bacteria; kingdom Pseudomonadati; phylum Nitrospirota; species Nitrospirota bacterium. The sequence goes on along the minus strand of JACAFF010000014.1, from coordinate 23,550 downwards.
CAGGAACCCGTCTCCGCCTGTATCAAAAAGTATAGTTTTTTCTATTACCTTTACAAGACAGGAAAATCCCCACGCAGTTTTTAATCCTGCTTTATATGGATTATTGTCATATACAATCGTTATGCTTATATTTCTCATTTATTCCGAAAATTCAGCTATTACAATTGTATGATCCGATGGCTTTTCAGCAAGTCTCGGAGCGATGTCTATCCATGTTTTGTTACATTTCTTTGCAAGCGGTTTGGTTGCTCAACTGTTTTTTGAGTATTTTTGACTATATATCTGCCTTTCCTGCTACTCCTCCCACCTTATGGCACCTACAGGGCATGATTCGATTGCTTCCTGAACATTGCAACTATCAATAGCATTAGGATTCTTAATCCGCGCTTTGCCGTTTTCTCCAAGTTCGAAAACATCCGGACAAAGTGAAACGCAAGTCTCACACCCTTCACATAAGTCTTCATCAATTACTAATTTTTTTGCCATTTTTTCTCCTCCTTTTATCTGTTTTCCCTAAGATACTACTCTTTTTAAATAAAATAATAGAACTCAAAAAGATAAAGCATAAATTTTTTATAATATTTTGTTGTCTATCTTCATATTGATTTTTTCTACTAATATAAATTTTTTCATATGCACTATTTTTTCATTGAGTAAGAATAATATTTTTTCCCATTATATTGCTTTTCTTGTAACCCACCTGCATCTTTCAGGCAATTCACCCAGTTTTTTGCATTAGTCTCAGAAATCCCAAGGACGTTCGCTATATCTATAATTGTCAACGGGCGTCTTTTAGCCATTTCTACAATGGCGCCTTCAACATTTTGTGTTTCAGCAACTCTTTCACCATGAAATTCTGCAATAACCTCACAACTTGTAGCTAAAAAGTTTTTTGCAGCAATCATTTCATCTTTGTTAAGTGGCTTTGCATATATTTCGGACGGGGGCCTTACAACTGTATTGAGATAAACCTTATCCGGATGTATTTCGGATATGGCATTTCTTATCATAGATAGCTCTTTTGCATTATTGTTAATATTTCTTATCAACATAACTTCAAGCCAAATCTGGCCATTGTAAATCTTTCTGAATCGTTTTAGACCGGCAATAATTGCTTCGATTTTCAGGGAACTATGAGGTCTGTTTATCTTTTTAAATATTTCATGGGAGGCGGCATCAAGAGATGGCAAGATAACATCTGCGCCTACCAGATCATACTGAACATCATCTGCGGAAATTAATGTACTATTGGTAAGAACCGCTACCGGGATATTTGTTAATTCTTTTATATCTCTTATAAAAACACCAATGTCTGAATTCAGTGTTGGTTCTCCAGAGCCTGAGAAGGTTATATAATCTATTTGATGTTCCTTGCTTAAAACTTCATTGATTTCTCTCAGAACATTATCTCTTTGAGCATAATGTTTTCTATTTATGCTTTTTTTAGTTGTCCTCCCGAGCTGACAATATATGCAATCGAGGGTACAAGTTTTATAAGGGACTAAATCCACCCCCAGGGAAAAACCTAACCTTCTCGAAGGTACAGGACCATAAACATATTCCATAATTACTTAATCCTCTCCCATAAAGAAGATATAATATTCGATATCCCGTTCGTACAGTGTTCAACAAAAGGTATTCCCTGAACAATTGATTCGCTCACTTTTCTGGAAAATGGTATTTCTGCCATCAATTCTATTCCTTCTTTATCACAGAGTTTTTTAATTTCCTCGCTATTAGCCGTATTAATATCAAATTTGTTTATGACTACTTTGGTAGGAACACCGAAATGTTTTGATACCTGAACAACTCTTTGCATATCATGAATGCCGGAAAGAGTAGGTTCGGTCACAATTAAAGACAAATCGACACCAGTTATGGAAGCAATGACTGGACAGCCAATGCCCGGAGGACCGTCAATGATCACGTAATCCATTCCTTGCTTCTCGGCAATCTCTTTTGCTGTCTGCCTCACTTGCGTCACCAGTTTCCCGGAATTTTCTTCAGCAATACCCAATTTTGCATGGACAAGAGGCCCATATTTTGTATCAGAAACAAACCATTCTCCCGAAACATTTTCTTCGAGTGTAATCGCACCTTCAGGACAGACATAACTGCAAATTTTACAGCCCTCACATGATACTGGATCAACTACAAAATTTTCACTTATGGCGTCAAACCGGCAAACAGAAATGCACTGGCCGCACTGCTGGCATATTTCTGAATTAATCCGGGCTGTCACCCCGCTTCTGAATTCGTGTTTCTCCCTCGTCTCAGGGTGTAACAAAAGATGCAAATCTGCTGCATCCACATCACAATCCACCATAACCTTATTTTTGGCCAAAACTGCAAAAGATGCGGTTAGTACAGTTTTTCCTGTTCCACCTTTGCCACTAATTATTACTATTTGTTTCACTTTGCTCTCCCTTTCACAGATAGCTCATTTTCAATATGGTTAAATACCTGCTGGAAATTCTGAATGTATTCTTTCTTTTTTTTGACCAGAGGAATTCCTTCAGAATACAAAAATGCAATGTCCCTGTCAAAAGGGATACGCATCAGCACAGGAATACTATTCTCTTTACAGAAAATATCGACCTTTTGATCTCCAATATCCGACCGATTCAAAACTACGCCGAAGGGGATGGACATCTTCTTCACAACCTCTACCGCCAGGATTAAATCGTTCAAACCAAAGGGTGTTGGTTCTGTCACAAGTATACAGTAGTCACTTCCTTTTATTGAGGCAATAACAGGACATGAAGTGCCTGGTGGAGCATCAATGATAACCGTTTTACTGACATCAATATATTCCTTTACCTGTTTGATCAGTGGCGGTGACATTATTTCCCCGATATTCAGCTTCCCGTGTATAAAATCAATGCTTCCGCTTGCCCCCCTTTCAACAACCCCTATCTCTTTGTTTACTTCTCTTATTGCCTGCTGAGGGCATAAGAGACTACATCCACCACAACCGTGACAAAGATGTGGGAAAATTAATATACCACCCCTCGAATCTTTATCTTTCGGGAATACTGCTATTGCATTATAGGAACATACATCCCTGCACTTTCCGCAATAATCGCATCGGGATTCATCAACCTCCGGTATCGGTATTGATGCAATACTCCTTTGTTTAATCAAAGGATTTAAAAACAGATGGGCATTTGGTTCCTCAACGTCACAATCAAGAAATTGCACATTGTTCAATGCTAAAGCCAGATTCACTGCAAACGTGGTTTTTCCGGTACCACCTTTTCCGCTTGCGACAGAAATTATCATTTTTCTCTCCCGAAATATTTTTAAAATACAATTTTGATTTCTAATTAAGGAAATTCTTAAAGAAAATTATTTATCACAAGGTCTTGTTTCACAGGGCGTACTACGTCCACAACAGCTCTGTTCTCTACCACATTGTGGAGTCAGATTGCTGCCCATAGGATAGTTAGTCCTGGACCCCTTTAAAATGAAACCGCTACCGCCTGTTATTACTTTTCTTGTTCGTCCTTCGCATTTAGGACAGTTCACAAGCGGGGCTTCTTTCATAGAATGCTGAATTTCAAAGGAATGCCCACATTGTTCGCATTTATATTCATAATTTGGCATATAAGCTCCTGAATCTTTTATTTGTTTTTATCTTCTAAAGAAAGTAAAGGCTTGATTATTCCATCAAAAGCCTTTGCAGTTTCAGAACTCAAATTGTACTGAAGATAAGGCCTTCCGCTGTCGCCAGCTTCAACAACATGCGGGTCGAGAGGAATACTGCCTAAAAAAGGAACCCCCATTTCTAAAGCCATTTCTTTTCCTCCACCGACTTTGAATATATTTATAGTCTTGCCGCAATCAGGACAGATAAAACCGCTCATGTTCTCAACAACTCCAAGCACAGGGAGATTTACATGTCGACAAAAAGTGATAGCTTTACGTACATCTATGAGTGATACGTCCTGAGGTGTAGTAACAATGACTGCACCGTCTGCATTCTCAATCAATTGGACCACCGACATAGGTTCATCACCTGTACCAGGAGGAGAATCAACAATTAAATAATCCAGATATCCCCATTTTACATCTGTCAGAAAATCTCTTATCAATTTGTGTTTCAGAGGTGCCCTCCATATTACTGCATCATTCTGGGAACGGAGTATAAAACCAATAGACATAACTCTCAGATTATCATTATATACAATTGGTGCAAGCCCTGTTTCTGTTCCTCTGAGTGTATTTCCTTCTAAGCCGAGCATCTTTGGAATACTCGGACCATGGATATCAACATCCATTAAACCAACTTTCTGCCCTTTCATCGAAAGTGCAACAGCAATATTTGTCGCTACAGTGCTCTTTCCAACACCTCCTTTTCCAGATAGCACAATAACCTTATGCTTTATCCTGCTTATATTGTCCTGCAGGGCAAGCTTCTCCCGTATTTCCTCGATCTCCTTTTCGCTTGGCAAATTCTTGGTAGAACATTTCAAGCCACTTTTACTCTCTTGGTCATTGCTCATATTTCACTTCTTCTCCTTTCTCTTTTCTCATATGAATATTACCCACTTCACAATTTCTATACATTTCGAGTATCGCCCTGGCAAAACAAATATCATCAGGAAGCTGACATTTACCCATGGTCTTTTGTTCCACCAGGTTCCCGAAAGTATTCAATTCTGCTAATATGGCATAGATATCAAAGAGCAACTTCCTAAAATCTCCCGGTAAATCGCTGTTTCTCTTTATCGACCTTTCAAAGTCAATAAAAAACTCTTTTGCGGTATCGATACTTCCGGCAAAAGTACTGCATCTTTTACACACTGGATCATTTTTTAATTCTGCCAGCGCATTAAAAATAAAACTCAGTACCCTCAATGAACTAACATGGTTCTCTTTGAATATCGTTTCTTTAATCATCCCCTTACCATCTTGCCCCCGCATTTAGGGCAGTTCACGGAATAGCATGGTACCCCCGGCTGGTGTGTAACTTTTTCTCCGCATGACGGACATACACAATAACCTCCAGGGCCAGCACCTGACCTCGTTCCACCCATCCTGCCTCGACCTCCTCCTCTTCCTCTTCCCATACCTCTTCCTCCACCTTGTCCTGCTGATCCTTGTCCTTTTCCAAATGGCATTTTTTACCTCCTATTTTATTTGCTTGCTGGCATACCAGAATGAGATGCAGATGTAGGGCCTTTAGCAGTTTTATAATCACCCTTGTTATATTTTTCTATTGCCTCTTTTATACTTCCTGATACACCGGTGATAACGTCAAGTCCTGCAGCATTTAATGTCTGAAAGGCATTTGGTCCAACGTTACCTGTTAAAACTGCCTTGACTTTTTTCCCTACTACAAATTGACCTGATTGTATTCCCGCACCTCCCATTGCATCTATGTTTGGATTTTTTATAGCCTCAAATTCCATTGTTTCAGTATCAACAATAATAAAATACTGGCATCTCCCGAATCTTGGGTCAACTTCTGAATCTAAAGAATTCCCCTGTGAACTTATACATATTTTCATAAAATCACCTCTATTTGTGTTCGCATTTTTTATGTATCTTTTCGTGTGGATGGTTACATTCAGTCTTATCCAGACCATATCCTTTTCCAGCACCAGGCTTACAAAGACTTTCACCACCTTTCAAAATACCATCTTTGATTTTTTCTATTACATCGTTAATTTTTCCAGTTACTCCGAGTATCGTCTGGATACCTGCCTCCTCGAAAAAACCTCTTGCACGCATACCCATCCCTCCTGCAACAATACATTCAACGCCTTTCTGATGCAGGAACTGAGGTATGTATCCAGGTTGATGTCCGGGATTTTCTATTATCTCTTGTTGTAAGAGTTTGCCATCCTCTATATTCAGTATTGTGAAAAAAGGACATCTCCCAAAATGAGCAGATACAAAATCGCCATCTGTAGATATTGCTATCTTCAATCTTTAACACCTCCTTTCTATAATGTTCAGAAATAAAAGAAACTTCATCATTGCGAGTGCTCAGGCACCAGCAAACTCTGAAGGGGGAATAAAGTCTGCACTCCCTGCACCCGCAATGATTCTTGTAATAAAGATTATTCGTTTTCAGATCCCTTGCTTTTTTCTATTTTGCTAATACGACTCTGAATTTCATCAAGTTCTCTCTTGAGAAGATCAGCGTGATCTCTAAGCATATCTATTTCTTCTTGAGCTGTTAAGCCCGCACCGTAAGGATAGCCATATCCTGGCCAGCCAGGCATGCCAGCAGCCCAGAACCGATTCCTTAATCCACGACCTCCACCGAACCAGCCGCGTCCTCTACCCCAACCACGACCAAATCCGTAAAAACCTCTACCTAAAACAGGATTTGCGTAACCAGGCATGCCGAATCCACTGCAATATCCTGCTCCTCTTCCTGTTCTTGGTCCTAAGCCCATAGGTCCTGTCCTGTCTCCAAATGGCATTTTACTTCACCTCCTTTCTTTATTTATGATGACAATAATTAATTTATTATTAATGATAATCATTTTCATTATGAATCAAAAAATTTTTATCCTTTACCTTTACATTTTTCACATAATCCATAGAACTGAATAAGATGGTTACTTATTTTAAAATTATATTTTTTTGAAAGTCCCTTTTCAGTTCTCTTTAATAATTCAATTTCTTCATCAATGAAATCTGTATAATCAATAATCCTTCTGCAACCTGTACAGATAAGGTGATGATGGTGCCCTATACTTTTAGGACCCTCGGATAATTCATATCTTGCCCTACCATCACCAAAATCAAACTTAAAAACAAGACCCATTTGCACAAGCAATTCAAGAGTCCTGTAAACAGTTGTAAGCCCTATAGCTGGATAGACCTTGTGAACTGTCATATATATTTCTTCTGCACTAAGATGATCAGTCGTTTTACTTAAAACATCGAGAATAATCTGTCTCGGCATTGTGAGCCTATAACCACAACCTCTAAATTTTCCCTGTAGCCAGGGTGGTCCTGTTCCATTTCTCCAAGGCATAAACTTATCCTTTATTAGTAAGAATGGGTGCCGAGTATAACCTCTTTTTCAAATTTTGTTTCAATTATATTTTTCAGATCTTCAAGATTAATAGGACATTTTGCTGTTCGAGTAGCAGTAACAACACATGTCCCGATATGAACAGCGTCAAAATCTCTGTTAAACAATTTACCCATATCCATCATAAGTTTCAGCTTCGGTATAACAAGGCCAGGACATCCTCCGCAATCATCCATTCCAATGACTTCAATTTCATAATCTTTCCACCGCCCATACTCACCATTTCTCTCGGCAATGCCTTTAAAACACTTAAGACATCCACCAACACAACTTGTTCCCTTAATATTTTTGCATGCTATGATAGCTATATTTTTTTTGCTCATAATGGCTGCCTCCTTTTATTGATAATGATTTTCATTATTAATAACATAAATATTTTTTTTTGTCAATCCTTAACTTGAAAAACATTTAAAGTTTCTGGATTATTCGGCCGAGAGATATAACCTTCAAATAAAAATTTATAATAAACCTTCCAATTTTAACTTTAGGATGTTACAATGGTAATGTAAAAAAGAGCTTTTTCTTGGCAAGAAGACTAATTATTATTTATTACTCGAAGCATTAGTTGGAGATTAAATGCAGAGGTTTAAGAGATTTATCGGTGCAGAGATTATTTCAGAAAATCTTAATAAGCCGGAAAAGTTAATCAATTATGGAATTGTTTGCAAGACATTGCCAACATCATTGGATGAATTCGACGAGATAGAACTTTCTTTAAGTCCAGCAAATCAAGAAATCGTCTTATGTGTGGCAGTACTCGAAGGAAAAATTAAAAGAATAATGTTTGTGCAGGTTGATAAGGAAAATCCTGATGAATGCAGACCACTTACGCAAGAACAGCTTGTAAAACTCTTAGACGAGTATGGAAAACGTTTTGTTGATTTTTTTGAATATATTAGCCAGTGAAAATGATTAGATAAAAACCTGTCCGGCCTAAATATGACCACAATTGACCACAATAAAAGATATTCGGCAAATTATTTGAATAAATCATTACAATTTATTCTACTATAAAATACTGATTATGATATAATATAAAATTATAATTTTATATCGCGATTTTTAGATATCTAAATAAAAATAAATACTTGTATTACAAAAAACAGGAGGACAAAAAATGGAACTTGATGATTTAATTCCAATATCTGAATGGGAAAAAATTGCCAACGATATTCATAACAGATTCGGATTCAATGGAACAGTATATAAATCTGATAACTTTATTCTTTCAAAATCTACTTCACCAGCTAACAATTTATGCCCTGTTATAAAAGGAAGTAAAGATGGTGTTATAATTTGTTCGTCTGCTCAGCAAAGGCTTTCAAAAATAGCCAGAGATAGCAATAAATTGGCAATTGGAGAATGCGATGCCGGTTTTACAAAGTTTGTAATCCCAATTTTTGTTAATGGTAAATTTTTAGGTATGATTGGAGGCTGTGGTTGTCTGATTGATCAATCATCTGTTGATAGCTTTTATGTCGCCAAACTTCTTGGAAAAGACGAAAAAGACATCAAAGATTTATCAGAAAATACACCTCGGCTTACTTCTGACGAATTATCAGAAGCAATTTCTTATACACAGGAACACCTTAAGAGAATCTTGAAAAATAATACTTAACCCGAAAGTTCATTTTAGATATCTGAAAATAAAAGAATCTTTTAATGTGCTGATTCGTAATCTGGATGATCGTACATTATAGCCATACGGTTTACAATAAAACGATAAGCAACAACCAGCATTGCCACCACACCAAGTGAAAGAGCAATCTCACTCCATAATGGATAGTATTTTTGTGAAGCAGGAATCTGCCAGTTATATGCAATAATAGATACATTCAACCTGTTTAAAATAACTCCGAGTGCTGTTAAAAAACCAGTAAATCTAACAAGTTTTGCCTTCCCCTTTCTTGCAGCGTGTGTGAATAGAAAAGCTGGCAAAAGAACAAATCCAAGCATTTCTACTAAATACCAGTAACCGTATGGAGTATTTATATACCCCCAGTTATTGTAGTGAGCAAGATCAAAGATTTTTAAGATCAGATAAATAAATAAAGCTGAAGCTGTTGCTTTTCCGAGACCAATTGTTTGTCTATCAAATTTAGCCTGGTCAAAATGCTGAAGTTGTCTTTTAAAAACCTTATGTGTAATTGTGCTTTCAACAATCACCATGGATATTCCAGCAAAAATAGCTGATAAAAGGAAAAAAACTGGCAGTAGCATTGAATACCAAAGGGGATGAAGCTTGCCCGGGGCAACAAGGTATAAACCGCCAAGTGCCGATTGATGGCCACCAGCAATTATTACACCGAAGATAGTTGCCCAGATTGCCAGCTTAGTAAAAAATTCGCGAACTTTTCTTAGATTTAACCATTCAAATAGCGCTGGTGCCCATTCAATTAGACAGATATTTATATAAAGGAAGAAATGCCAGCCGATTAAAAACAGAATTGACGCAAAACCCCATGACCAACCAAGAAGGTAAGGAATACGATAATAGCGACCCAGATCAAACATAAGCGCAAAAACAGCAAATATGTATCCCAGAAGGCTGGAGAGGATAGCAGGTCTTACAAAATGATGATATTCTTTCATCCCGAACAAATGAACTGCTGTCCCGAGGGTAAGCCCGGGTGCTGCTAAAGCGATTCCGACAAGTATATCAAAACCAATCCATAATCCCCACGGATAGTTATCTGAAAGATTTGTTGAAGGCCCGAGCCCAAAAATTAGTCGATAAATCATAACACCAACTCCGAGGCCAATAAAAGCACCTGCAACAAGATTACCAAAATTAAAATTACTGATAATATAATCTCTCGGTGTCATCCCGAGAAGTATTTTTTCTCTAAACCAGGAATTAGTGTTTTGCGCCATGGCTTTCTCCTTTCTTCTCTGAAGATGTGTCATGGCTCGAGGTATGTTTCTTACGAGCTTTTGATATCGCATAGTATGCACCGAAAACGAGTGGCCAGGCACCAACAATCTCAAACATCTTTACCGCAAAAAGATACCCCTTGCTTGTTTTCGGGATCGGTGTTTCTCCTATATCTGTCTTAAAACCGATTTGGTTGAAAGGAACAGATGAAAGATATAACCAACAAGTTCCACCCACTTCACGTTCTCCGTAAACATGTTCAACATATTTACCAGGATTGTTTCTTATTCTCTCATGCGCAAGCTTTATTAATTCGCTTCTTTTACCAAAAGTCATTACTTCTGCTGGGCATATCTCTACACATGCAGGGACTACACCTTCTGTTGTAATCCTGTCGTAGCACATGGTACATTTCGTAACTTGAGGATTAAGTGGTTCATTATACTCATATGCTGGCACATCGAAGGGGCAGGCTATCATACAATAACGACATCCTATACAAACACCTGGATTATAGAGTACCGAACCCTCGGAGGTTTTTCTGAAAGCATCAACAAAACATGCTGATAAACAGCCTGGCTCTTCACAATGCATACACTGTCTCTTGACATATATGGGTTTACCATCTTTTGGGCTATAGTAGCGGTTCACTACTGTAAAGTTCTGCGCATGCATCCTTCTTATATGATTAAAGACAGAATCTGTCTGAGATACTGATGCTTCAAATTCTTGTATAGGCCTATTCGGATTCTTATTCCATTCATTGCATGCCCATTCACATCTTCTACATCCAATACAACGTGTTGTATCAACAAGAACACCATAACGATCTTCAGAAATAATGCCTTTTCTTTTCTCCCAAAGTTTCCAGTTCTTTTCATTAGCGACATTCTGAGCATAAGCTTTTGAACTCGTACCGATTAACGCTGAGCCCGCGATTATGACGCTCTTTTTAAAGAAGTCCCTTCTATTAATTCCCATACATCTGCCTCCGGGCTAATATTTTGTTTCCTTATTAAGGATAAAATAAATTAGAATAAATACAAACATAGCCAGAACAGCTACCGCATATTCATAGCCTTTTGGTGTAAAAAGTTGTTCAAAGATATACATCTTTTCTCCTTTCTACTTCAAGGCAATCATTGTATCTCTAAGGGATATTTTTGTCGAATCTTTTTTTCCTCGTGACACTCTTTGCATTTCCTGCCTTTTTCGAGTTGCATGTACTCATGACAACCTAAACATTGATTATGATAAGCAGCAACCAGTTTAGGTCTATTTCTGTTTTGTCTGTCAAATTTGACACTATGACAGTTTCTACAATAAGGGGGGCTATTTTTTTCAACCTCAGCCTCGGCTCGACTCTGGTGATGGCATCCCTCACATATTCTCTGCAAATCTCTATGGAAATAACTTCCCAATTTACTGTCATTTGAAATTTTCACCAGCTTTTCAATAATCTTGACATGTGGGAATTTTGAAGGCTCATATTCCCTCTCCAGGACTTTGATGGTAACCTCTTTTTTGACTTTTTCTGTATCAAGCCCTGTAATAGACAAAGGTTTAACATCAAAGAGTTCTTTTTTGCCTGCATGGCATGTATTACATATCTCTTTCTTAGGACCTTTTGTCTGAATATCCATAATAGGTAAGAGAGTGTGACATCCAGCGCAATCCTTCTCAGCTTTCTTTATGCTATGGCATCCCATACAGCTTTTTTCTGATAACACGTCATGATATGCATTTGCGATATTTATCCATTTGCCATCAGGACTGCCTGTCAGTGTATGACACTGTTTGCATGCATTTAAGGTCTCGTGATGACATCCACGACAGCTCTTATGATTATTCTGATGATATTTATGATCAAATGCTACACCTTTTAGTTTTGCGTTTTCTATATTAATAAATGCTATATTATTTTGACCCCTATCAGGTCTGGGAACTTTTTCAAGTTCAGCTATTGTTTTGTACTTACCAGTATGACATTTGGCACATTCGAGCGGACCAGCTTTCTCATCTTCCCTTTTAACTTTTTTCATTTTCAATTCTTTTTCATATTCCAGATGGCAATTCAGACACTGAAGATGAGATGCACGACGTATATCAAGCCCCTTCTTTGCAGAAACACTGGTTATTGCTTTTAATTTGGGACCTCTCTTTGTATTTAGGTCGTGACAATAAAAACATGACTCCTCTGTTCCCTCTTCATAAACTAATGCAAGTGTTTCATCTTCCTCATCTATGTCATAAGTATGATGACAGAGGCTACAATCATCTTTACCTATTTTTTCTTTAAGTTTTTTCACATGTTGATCATGATAAGAAAAATCGAATTCCATGACAGGATATTTGACGGCTACTAATTTATATTCTTCTTTATGGCAATCTCCACAGGTAACTGGGCCTGTCTTTTTATCTTCTTTATATTTTTTCTTATGACATTCAATACACTCATCATGATAGGCATTCATTATTGATTTTTCGTCTTTATCTTTGACTTTCTTAGGAAAATCAAATATAAGTTCTTTCCATTCGTTCACTGGGTGACAGGCGTCACAATCCTGATTCTCTTTTTTAAGTGCTTCGACATGTTTCTGATGATCAAATATTACCTGAGGACGTTCCAATTCTCCGAAAATCTCGGTATGGGCTATACCAATCTTATTTTCAGGTTTGATCTCTTTCACTGGTTTAACTGCTTTTTTAGGCAGCATAGGACCTTCGGTAGAATAAACACCATTTAATCCAATAATAACGAAGAGGAGAAGACCTGTCGTAATTACCAAGAATAATATCTTTTTCTTCATAACCCTTCCCTTCTTGGTTTATTATCCTGCTTTAAGTTTAAATTCCTCAGGAATTACCATTGTATTTACTATTATTTCATCAAAAAACATATTCTTGAGACCGAGGTTCCAGATCTTTATAACATCTTTTATACCGGTACTACAATTATGGCATGGGGTAATAACAATTTTTGCACCTGTTTTCTTAATCTGTTCAGCCTTAACCCTGTTTCCTTTTGCTTTATGGGCAGCCCAGTTTGACAGCGCAGCTAATCCACCACCCGCGTTACAGCAGAAATTATGCTCTTTGTTTGGAGTCATTTCTCTAAAGTCCTCACATGTTTCATTTACGATATATCTGAATTTCTCTGCTGCTCCTGCCCTTCTTATGATATTACATGGATCCTGAAGAGTAACAGGCTCTTTAATCTTTTTCGATTTATCTATCTTTATCTTTCCACTCTTTAAAAGGTCATAATAAACTTCACCTGTTTGTTTTACTTCAAAAGGAAGTTCTTTGTATCCCAGCATCGGCGGTGCCACAAAACTTGTGGCAAAACGTGGATGCCCTCACTCCGTTAACATCAACGTTTTTACTCTTAGTCTTGCTGCGTTCTCATATAACCCCCGGACAATCCGTTGCATAGTCACAAAATCACGGACAAACATTGACATGTTACTGCTGTCCCATGTATCTTTTTCTGGCAATGTCCATTTAACACCTGCAACAAGCATAATTTTCGCTGTTCGATCCAGATGATATGTGCCTGTCTTTGGTTCTGCACCCAGTGGTAAAAACATAATGTCTGCTCCCTCCACATCCATAGGAATACGCAGATCTTTAAAATCCGCACCTGATTCACTTTCAATCCATTGAACAGCATCAATCCAGTCATTCTGAGACATCCAGACCTGATTTTGTGTTGCTATATGCGCTTCTGCCTGATCAAATTGGCGTTGAGGCATAACACCCAGAAGGAAACAAATACGACGCACCATACCTATAATAAATGTTATATCCAAACCATACGGACAATACATACTACAGCGATGACATATATTGCACTCGGTGAATACTATCCTTGCACATTGTTTTATGAATTCTGCATCAACTTTACCATCTCTTTTTATCATCTCCCATATTGTCATGCGCATTTTTGCAACAGGTGCATATGTCGGGTCTTTATCGTAAGAAAGATACCATTGACAAGCCTCTGCACATAATCCACAATGAATACATGTCTCCATTACTGCCTTTATTCTTGAAGAGCTTTTTCCTATAACTGATTTAATGGTCTTTTCTATTTTTTCTGGAGTAAGTCTTTTTACTGTTTCATCAAGACCGATATCTGGAATTATATCCCTAACATATTCTTTAAAATATTTGCTGACATATTTTTCTTTTTGTACTTCTTTTTCTTTTGATACTGTTGCCATTATTATCCCTCCTATATATTTAACCCACTACCAGTCTCTTGTTCCCCAGAGTGAAAAGTTAGAACCCATCCATGACCTGGTTAAGAAGAAATAGAACATATGCCCTAATCTGGTGAATGGTATTGCCATTAACATTATCTCACCAAAAAATATATGAAGATTCACCATGGCTTTATGAGGAAGTAACCATTGGTGATATGCAAGAAAACCAGTTAAGAACGGCATAAAAGAAATTGCAAGTATTACATAATCTGAAGTAAATGTAACAAATCTTACTTCAGAAGCAATAATCCTTCTTAAAAAGAAAAAAATACAAGCAGAAATAACTACTATAGTCATAATATCTGCTGTGCTTTCAGCTAAAGTCCACCATGTTATTCCCCATGATTCATACCAGAGGATATTGTGGGAAAGAAGAAATATAGGCGTAAAAACCAAACATATATGAAAAAGAAAAGTAAAAGTTGTTATTACGGGTCTCAATCTCCAGTTTCTTGAGGCAAAAGGAATAACCCAATGAAGGAGTGATTTGAGCGTAGCTTTTAAGCTTATGAACGGAAAAATTACTTTTTCTTTTTTTGCCAGATTAATCAAAGTATAAAGTTTATAGATACTACCTACAATAAAAACAAAAAAAGTAACCCATACAAGAGGCCCTCTAAGAAAATTATATAGTGCTGTACTTGTTAAAAATTCCATATTTTTCCCTCAAAGACTGTCATTTTAAATTTCACCTACAGGTACAATCCTGCGGTAATATTTACCATTATCAACAGCACGCACTAAGAGCTTTGTTCCGTCAGGACTGAAAACAGGAGGCCATAGTGACTCATATCCTTTCTTCCCGACTTTTCCGTTAACAACAACAAAATAAAGACCATCTTTTTCAGCCTTTGCTGCTACAGCATCACCAGCAGGACTGAAAACAGGATCCCAAATGTTATCGAAAGTTTCAGCCCACGCCGAACCATTTATAGCTATAGTCCATTTATTATTATTTTTTACTACAACTGCAATCTTCTCCCCACTCAGACTGAAAACAGGAGACAATACCATTTGATTAAATACAGTGCTCCATGGTGTACCATCCACTGCTACTGTCCATTTTCCTACATCAACTGCGACAACAGCAGCTAGTTTACGTCCATCAGGGCTATATTTTTGTTTCCACACCTGTGAAAAATTACCCCATATTGGCTTACCATTCATGGCTAGTGTCCAGCCTTGTGGAGTCTGAACAGGGGCAACGACATCAGAGCTTTTAGGTTTAAAGATTGGCTCCCAAGCTGCACCAAAAACCTTATCCCATGGTATCCCATCCACAGCAATTGTATATTGTGACATATCAGTCATTACAGTTGCTGCTACATGATTACTGTCATCACTAAAAACACCTCCCCAGAGAATTAAGAAAGTGTTATCCCACGCAACTCCGTCTACTGCAGCCGTCCAGTTCTTATTAAGGAAACCCAGGATGTCAAGTTCAGGACGCGGCCTAACCTGAACATGT
This sequence comes from Nitrospirota bacterium, assembly GCA_013388455.1. Lineage (NCBI taxonomy): Bacteria > Pseudomonadati > Nitrospirota > Nitrospirota bacterium. Next base: position 7,882 of record JACAFF010000014.1, on the reverse strand, counting down.
GACGCTGTTCTTTTCCCATCCGGACTCATAATGAGGTCCCTTGCCTCAGGAAAATTATTTTCCCACGTTTGACCATTTAAGCACACACCACTTGTCATCTCACCTGTTCGTATATTGACAGCAATACTCTTACCATCAGGGCTTAGAGTAAGATTCCATAGAAAATCAAATTTTTCTTCCCACATTTCGTGATCAACTGCAACAGCCCATTCATAATCTCTAAAAACAAGGGAAATTAATTGATTATCAGGATTAAATTTCAGTGAATAAACCCTTTCAAATGTTTCTTCCCACGTCTCTCCATTTACACAAGTAGTGAATCTTCTATCTTCGGTTTTAATTATAGTAGCTATTTTCTCTCCATCATCACTTGGTACAAGTTCACGTATTGCAGGAAATTTCTTTTTCCATTCGTTTATATCTGCGATAAGTTTTTCTTTCGTATCCCAATCCCACTGGGTTTTTTCACTCATAATGAGTTACCTTCCTTTTTTCAAAGCTATTTGGCAGGATTTGCAGTATTATTATAGATAATGTATCAAATGTCAATATTAACATACCCTCCATTAATTCAGACTTTTTAAGCCTTTACAAAGCAGTTAAAGTTTACAATTGGTTAGCAAAATTATCATAGTTAATTAAAAAAGTCAATAACTTTTTATACATAAAATTTCAATAATATAAAAAATTATAACTATTTTCTTTAAAAAAAATAAATCTTAAATTTTAGATATTGTAATATGGGTTGTTAAGTGGACTTTTTGCTCTGAAGGAATATTACGCAATCTTCACATGCTTTTCCTATATTACGGCTACAGATCATTTTATTCATTTCCCAACAGGGTTTGACTCTCTCTTTATAGGCAAGACAGGTATTCTTTTTTTTGTCAGAACAGTCTGTAATCTCCCAACACGGAGCATAATTTAAAAGTTTTTTTATGCCTTCAATGCTGATTTTTTTTTGATGTATCAGATCCCTGACACATGATAACCATTTAATGTCATTCTCTGAATAAAATCTATTCTTGTTTTTGCGAAACGGTTTAATGAGGCCGTGTTTTTCATAGAGACGCAAAGTTTGATTTGTTGTTCCCAATAGTTCAGAAACAACCCCTATTGTATAAAGGGGCATCTCACTTTTATCTTTGATAAATTTTGTTGTATCTTTTTTGTTTAACATAATATCACTTTATAATTGTAATTATATACTTTTCAGAAAAATAAAACCAATAAAAATATCTTACCCAAATCTAACGACAAGGAGGATATTTCATTCCGATCCCGACTCCAACCGCAAAGACAAACTATTCAAGGGTTCTCTCATCTTATTGCTGGATGTGGAACATATTATTTGACTTGTTTTTATTAAATAAAAAGATTATATAATTTCATATGAAATTAATTAAAAAAAAGGCTAACTATTCAATTCAAACAGGACTTGATCTGTTCGATAAAAAATGGCCCAAACATTTAAATGATTCTCGTATTGGTATTTTGGTACATCCCGCCTCGATTAACAGGAATTTAAAACACGCTGTTGAACTGTTTATCAAGTCAAAAAAATTCATGCTAAAAGCACTCTTTGGACCTCAACATGGTTTATATGGAGAAACTCAGGATAATATGATTGAATGGGATGGATTTATTGATAGGAAAACCGGCCTGCCCGTTTTCAGCCTCTATGGACACACCAGAAAACCTGAGCCATCCATTTTGAAAGATATTGATGTGATGGTGATTGATCTTCAGGATATCGGGTCACGCTATTATACATTTATCTGGACAATGGAACTCTGTATGCAGGCGTGTGCAGAAACGGGGAAAGCAATTATTATACTTGACAGACCAAATCCAATAAATGGCGACATTATAGAAGGACCTGTTTTGAAGATGCCATATGCATCTTTTGTAGGACAACGACCTCTGCCTGTTCGTCATGGCATGACAATTGGAGAAATAGGTATTTATTTAAAAAATGAAATTTATCATTCCCTGAATCTCCATGTTATACACATGACAGGGTGGAAACGAAAAATGTGGTTTAATGAAACAGGACTGCCTTGGGTAATGCCTTCCCCGAATATGCCCACGGTTGAAACGGCTACTGTATATCCTGGCATGTGTCTTCTTGAAGGCACAAATATAAGTGAAGGCAGAGGAACTACCAGACCATTCGAAATATTTGGAGCTCCATTTATCACTCCTGAAAAGGTCGTAAATCGTTTGAAAGAATACAAACTGCAGGGTGTTTTTTTCAGACCCATGCATTTTCTGCCAACCTTTCAAAAACATACAGGAAAATTATGCGGAGGTGCACAGATCCATATTATTAATAAAGAAAGATTCAAACCGTTCAAAACCGGAGTAGCTGTTATCAAAACAATATATGATCTCTATCCAGAATACTTCTCATGGAAACTGCCGCCATATGAATATGAATATAAGAGGATGCCAATTGATATCCTTGTTGGAACAGATAAACTGAGAAAAGATATCGAAAAAGGGGAAAAGCTTGATAGAATGGAAGAATGGTGGGAAGAGGAATGTCTGCAATTTAATAGAACCGTCAGAAAAAAATATCTGATTTACAAATGAACCTTTCAGTATTCATTTTGGCTGCTGGTCTTGGTGAAAGGCTGAAACCGATTACAGATTATATTCCTAAACCTCTAATTCCAATACTTGGGAAACCTGTTTTACAATCTATCCTTGAAAAAGTCTCTGCTTTACCAATAAACAAAATAGGAATAAATATTTGTCACAAAAAAGATGTGTTAAAAAATTGGGTTAAAAATTCATCATTCAGTAATAATGTTGAACTTTTCCCTGAAGATCCTATTCTCGGCACAGGTGGAGCTTTAAAAAATGCTGAGGCATTTCTAAAAAATAGTATTTTCCTTGTTCATAATTCAGACATTATTTCTGATATAGATTTAGTTAAACTGATTGAATTTCACAATGCATCAAAAAATCTTGCCACCCTTGCAGTGCATAATTATCCAGAATTCAATAAGCTTTTTATTGACAATAACGGGTTTCTTAAAAGAATTGAAGTGAATAGAGAAGCTAAGGCAATCGAGAGATTAGTTGCTTTTACAGGTATTGCTGTTTACCAGCCTGAATTCCTTGAATTTCTTCCACCGGGGACATCAAGTGTAGTTAATGCATGGGCAAAAGCCTTATCCGCAGGATACAAAATAGGAACCTTTGATGTAACAGGTTGTTCATGGAGTGACATCGGCACCCCTGTTTCATATGCGAAAACAGTTTTTAATGAACTAAAAAAGATCGGTGAAACTGTATATATCCATCCATCTGTAAACTGGTGCAAAGATATTAAATTTGATGGATATATAGTATTCGAAAAAGGAAGTGTTTTATCTAAAAACGTTACCCTAAGAAATTGTATCTTGCTTGCTGATACTAAGATTAATATAAGAACCAATGAACCTCCCTCTATTGATAAAGAAGGGTATTTTTTCGAAAACTGCATCCTTGGTTCTAAATTTAAAATTGATTTCAGCGAGTCAGATATATTCGAATCGGATAATAACAGTGTTTTTCTCATTGGAACAGGGGGCTCCGACAGAAAATATTATAGAGTAAGAAGTCACAAACATCCAATTATACTTATGCAAAGTCCTGACCATGATTCTGATTTTCAGAGGCATATTGAATACACTCAGTTTTTCAACAAATATTCCATTCCTGTTCCGAAATTGATCGATGTAGACACCAATAAAAAACAAGCACTCTTTGAAGACCTTGGAGACCTTACACTCTATAGTTGGCTAAAATGCCCTCGTGAAACTGAAGAGATAGAGAGGATATATAAAAAGGTTCTTGATATCATGGTTTCAATACACACTTCAGTGACTGAACATGTTTCAGAATGTCCACTTCTTAAGAATAGAATATTCGATTATGAATATCTCAAATGGGAGACACACTACTTTGTCGAAAGATTTGTTGATGGGATAAAAAATGTTAGAGTGAAAAATCTTTCAGCTTTATATGATGATTTTCACCGTTTAGCATTAAAAGTTGATTCATTCCATAAAACGATTGTGCACCGTGATTTTCAATCACAGAATATCATGATCACAAAAAGAAATATTCCAAAAATAGTTGATTATCAGGGAGCAAGAATAGGACCTCCTGCTTATGACATCGCTTCACTCTTATGGGATCCATACTATCGACTTGCGGATAATATGAAAGAAAGGCTTTTGAATTACTACATTAAAAAAATAAATGTTGCTCAAGAAGAACAATCTCAATTTACCAAAGGGCACCTGATGACTACCGAGCAAGAAATCAGGGAATCACTTCTCCCGTGCCGGCTCCAGCGACATATGCAAGCCCTTGGGGCTTATGGATTTTTATCTAAAATAAAAGGAAAAAAATATTTCCTTAAATACATTCCTGAGGGCTTGAGGTTGTTAAAAGAAGATGTATCTCTCTCAAAAAGCGATTATCCGATATTGTTTGAACTCGTTATGCAATTATAGTGCCCTGTATGGTATCGAAAACCTTCGAGCTTATACGTGTTTTGATTTAAAAATAGAGCCTTATGCCTTATTAAGTAGCTTTGTGATTCATTTATTATTGACTAATGTGATTTTGCTTAATGTTTACATCCTGATTTGTGTGTATGTCCTGGACAACACTGTTGTAACGAGAATTCAAGCAGATTTTTCCCCTTCAGGAGTTCAATATTCTCCCTGACTGTTTTAGCCTTAGCCTGAAATACTCTTATACCCTCTGAATTCAGCTTATTCAGAGCACCGCCTCCGATACCACCAACTATTAATGAATCAACTTTATGGTTATCAAAAGCTCTAAGGGGATTACAGGCACCATGAGCATGATGCTGGTCCTTATTATTTATTGTGGTGACTTCATTCGTATCAGTATCAACGATAATAAACGAAGGCGCAGAACCAAAATGGCCATAAACCTCACTTTCTAAACCATCAGGATTTAAAACTGGAAAACAAATCTTCATAATTTACTCCTCCCTGTTTTTAGTCTGTATTTTTAATGCCCTACCTTTTAAAAGACATTCAGCAACTTTTTTATGTGCGCTATCAAGTATCCTTCCGAATGTCTGCCTCGAAATCTTCATGCTCGAAGCAGCATCTTCATGGTATAGACCTTCATAATCAGCAAGCCTAAGCGCCTCAAGTTCATCAATCGTAATGCATATCTCTTCGAGTTCTACAAGTGGAATACCTCTTGGTTTAAAATATGTAACACCCGGCTTACATTGAACACATCTGGTTTTCTGAGGCCTAGGCATGTATATATTATAGGCATATGCTCATAATTATGTCAACCACAGCATAAAAGAAATACTCTTCTGTCAAGGTGTGACCCAAAACAAAGCAAAGCGCTCAATTGAGTCGGCCAGTGAATATTCATTAAGAAAATGGCCTGCTTCTATATATTTTTATCCAAAGTGTTTTACAACAAAAAACAAGATTGAATGTGCTTTTTGACTTTGCACATCTAAAAACTGTCTGCGACAGACTGGATACTACAAGCTTATGCAGAAAATATGCTATTGAGGTAAAATAATTTTTGCCAGCTGACATAGAATTCAGCCTACATTTGCTGTTGAAAATTGAGATATTAAAAGCTCACTGTGTTGATGTATCGAGGGATTTGATTATGCTCATGTCTGAGGGTTGTTTATGAAGATTTTCCTAATAAGAAATATGTTATAGCTGTTTATCCAGGAAGGAGGTCACGATATGAGAAAGATTAAATACAGCAAAGATGTCGACGCCCTTCTTATTGAATTTTCAGAAAAAAATTAGACTATGCTGAAGAAGAAGGTCAGATAATTATCCATTTTTCAAAAGAGGGAGAACCAGTTCTTTTTGAGATACTGGATGCAAAAGATTTCCTGCTCAATTCTCTCTCCAGTCTTGTAAAAGAAAAAGAAGTAGTAATTCCTTAAAGAAAATAAAAAAGACAGCGTTCAACAAGACATTCAAGGCAATGGCTTTCAGCCCGCCTTAATTTTAATCGTTAATCTGAAAATAAATGGAAAAATATAAGTGAAAAGAGGGGTTCTTGGGGGCGCACCTTGACAAAAGACAAAATGACTTGCCCTTCGAGATTAAGAAGAAAGGTAGCAAAAATAAAGAAACAATTCTCATACATCAAGATGTGCCACTTGACTTGCCTCTCTTGAATATAATGGTTAATTAGAAAAAATTCGTCCATCCTTCATAATCAGCAACCAGTCTGCAAGTCTTTCAGCCTGTGATATGTCATGTGTCGTTATAATAACAATTGAATCTCCTTTTTTCTTCATCCTTAAAATAATATCTTCTATGAGGGTTGTATTTTCCTGATCAACTGATGCGGTCGGTTCATCAAGAAAAAGAATCTCAGGGTCAAAGGCAATTGCTCTTGCAATACCGAGTCGCTGGGTCTCACCACTCGAAAGGGTTAATGCATTTTGTTTACTTTTATGAGACATTCCAACAAAATCAAGTGCCTTATATACCTTTTCTTTCATTTCATTATCTTTTATACCCCTTATTTTAAGACCATAAGCAACATTCTTAAATACAGTCGTATTAAAGACCCCGACCTTTGGCAATAAAAGAGTTATTCTTCGCATTAGTTCAATATCCTTCTTCAGCATATCTCTTCCTATGAAATAATTAACATTTCCCTCATCAGGATTTTCGAGTAAGGCACATATTCTAAGGAAGGTTGATTTTCCACTTCCATTTGGTCCCATCAATACATAAGTTCCACTTTTTTCAAATGAAAAAGAACAGTTATTCAGTACATTTTTCCCATTGTAATTTCTATAAATATTTGAAACACTCAGTCTCAAATTCATTATGCGATTTGGATTACTCCTTTTTTCTGTATTAAGTATAAGAACATGTTTATTATAAATGACAGAATAAGAAGTATAATACCAAGAGCAAGTGCAAGTTCAAAATTTCCTTTATCTGTTTCGAGGGCTATGGTTGTAGTAATAACTCTTGTATAACCTGCAATATTGCCTCCAACAATTAATATTGCACCTACTTCAGCCATTACCCTCCCAAGGGCAGCAATTATCCCTGACATTATTCCGTATCTCGCTTCGTTAATAACAGTAGCAGTTACTTGAGAAGGTTTAGCACCAAGGGTCTGAGAAGCCTGTTTTATTAGGGGGTCAACCTTTATAATAGCCGAATGTGATAGAGCTGCAACAATCGGAAATGCAAGGATACATTGTGCAATAATCATTGCGTAAGGTGTGTATAGCAGAGACAGAAATCCAAAAGGACCCCTTCGAGACAAGAGAAGATATAGAAAAAGTCCTACAACAACAGGGGGAAGACCCATAAAAGTATTCAGTAAGGTAATAATTAATCCCCTCGTTGGAAATCTTTTCAATCCTATAATTAAACCTAAAGGAAGCCCTATTAATGTGGCTATTATCAAGGCTGTAACTGAAACCTTAAGAGATAAAAAAATTATACCTAATAACTCTGGATCAAGACTTAGAATGAGAAATAATGCTTTTCTAAGTCCATCTATAATTGAATCCATTCTTTTTACCTTGCATTTGGTATAAATAATTGATTGCCATTTTTATCTTTAAAAGAGGCTATAACACTTTGCCCTTCTTTAGAAATAAGCCAGTTAATAAATTCCATGGCTTCTTTATATTTTACATGTTTCTGTTTTTTAGGGTTTACAGCCATGACACCATATTGATTAAACAGAACTGGATCTCCATCAACAACAATCGTCATTTCAAGTTTGTCTTTATCCTTTGTAGCAAGCCATGTCCCCCTGTCTGTTAGTGTATAAGCACGTTTTTCATTTGCTATCCTCTGGGTCTTCTCCATACCCTGCCCTG
>JACAFF010000013.1 GCA_013388455.1 Nitrospirota bacterium | reverse complement strand
TTTTTATACCCACCTACTCAGACAGAAACTTGAAAGATGCCCTTATCCTGATAAGCTCTACTGTGGGAATTGCTATGACTGTTTTATTCAAATTAATGACCTTGCTGCCCCGGGAATTACGGAAATAATGGCAAAGGATTATGAGATTATTTATGGTCAGCATTCAGACCATGTATATAATTTTCGTACAAAGTGGAAAGACGGAATAGATTTAAGCAAGCTTCGTTCCGACAGAAGTAAGATAAACAAAGACATTATTGAAAACCTTGAAGATGAAACCCTTGCAACTTATTACACAATAACTTCTCTTAGGAAATGGGGGGGAACAAGGTTTGGCGTAAGGGTGGAGAAGGGGAAGATAAGGATTGAGTCATAAGTATAATTTAAATTATACGAATCGTGATTATACTTTTTGGAGATTGCTTGAAGTTTGTAATTAGACAGAACGAAGAAATAGATATTATTGCGCTTGATGATGAGTCAAATACAGCATACTTTGGATAATGTAAATGGAGCAATAAAAAAGTGGGTGATAATATTTATCAAGACCTTGTAAAAAAATCGCAACTTGTTGACTGGCACAAAAATAAAAGAAAAGAAAAATTTATATTATTCAGTAAAAATGGTTTCACATCAAAGATGATAGAAATCGCTAAAAAAGAAAATGTTTTATTGGTTCAGAGTGAAAAGATTATAAAATAACAATATTTCGGAAATATTTCTTCTGTTGCAAACAAAATATAAATATAGGATACTTTTATAAGTTTTTAACTTTAAACCTTGAACTTTGAACTTATTATACGGAGGGTTCGAATATGGTATTTAATCAAAAATAATATCATACGATAATATTGGGAGCTTTGCTGTTACACAAATAGGAAGGAGCAAAATATATGATAGATAATTTTTTATCAATCGTTAAAGGCGCTCTTTTACATGATATTGGCAAGATTAGCTGATTTCATTCTAAAGCTTGAATGCATAAATTTGAAGCTTTAAGGAAAGGAGGAAAGAATAAGATATGAAAAAAATCACTTTTGAAATAGAGACTATTACCCCAATGTTTCTCTCAGGGGCAGATCAGAGCAAGGCGGAGCTCCGAGCAGCCAGCATTAAAGGGTTGCTACGATTTTGGTGGCGGGCTATGCAGGCCGGAACCGAGGTGGACAGATTAAAGAAAGCAGAAGACAAGATATTCGGCAGCAGCGATGAAACCGTAGGAGGCTCAACGTTCTCAATCAGAGTCACCCAACCTGACAAAACTCCTGTCCCTTCCTATCCAAATCCAGGCAGAAATGATCCTGTAGGCTATCACTTTTATTCGGTTTTTATGCAAAGGGGCAAAGAGCGCTCCTATTTCCGAGAAGGAAGTAAATTTAACATTATCTTGTTTTCACGGCAAGAGCAATATCTGAAAGATGCAGCCGCTTCTTTATGGGCCTTACTTTACCTCGGTGGATTGGGTACGAGATCAAGACGTGGAGCTGGAAATATGGTTGTGACCAATCTTGAAGAAGGGGGAGAGACTCTTAACGACACGGGGTTGGATTTTATTCCCAAAGGTAATAACGCAGAGGAGATTGCAGAGTGGCTTATGAAGAATTATAATGCGGCGAAAAAATTAATAAACAACAACAAAACTGTGTTCATATCTGAATATTCCAACCTTAGCTTTGCAAGATTCGTTATCAGTAATACACATTTCAACTCGTGGAAGGATGCGTTGGGAGCAGCAGGATTTAAGGCATTTAGAGATAACAACAAATCAAGAATCTATGAGACTGCCTCCTTTGGCTTTCCCGTCATTCATAGAACAACACCTACTACGGTTACAGGCAAGGCCGGCGGTGAACCTTATGCAAGAAGAAGTTCTCCCATAATCTTTAAGGTTATTAAGGCCGGGAATAAATTCTACTGGATAGTCATAAGACTTTCAGGAGAGTTTTTGCCTGATGGCGGAGTAATCAAAGCAAACAATACCCAAAAGACCCAAAAGCCTGACTATGGCATTATTGATGAATATTGGTCGGAACTAAAAAGTAACGGCACGGAATATATACTTTCAATGCCTGACTCACTTAAAGACATTATAGGTAAAATAAGAAAAGAATATGATCCTCAAAAAATAATCCTTTTCGGCTCAAAGGCGAGAGGTGATTTTCATAGTCGTTCCGATACGGATATCGCTGTTGAATCTGAAAAACAGTTGCCAACCTCAACACTTAATGGAGCATTGGATATGATTAACCTTAAAACAGCGGAGGTATCGCTCAAAAAAATAATAGATAAAGAAGGAGTGGTAATTTATGAGAGAAAGAATTAAAAGATATTTTGACGACTTTGAAAAGGCGTTGACAAATCTTGAAAGAGGAGCCGAACAATCAAGCGATGCCCTTGACGTTGACGGAACGATAAAACGATTTGAGTTGTGTTATGAGCTCTCGTGGAAGCTTATAAAGGAATACCTTGCTGATTTAGGGATCATTTGCAAGAATCCCCGTGACTGTTTTAAGAGCGCATTTTCAAACGACCTTATTGATAGCGAAGATACATGGCTGAAGATGATAGAAGACAGGAATTATTTGGTTCACACCTATACATTTGAAGAGTCAAGAAAGATATTTGATCGCATAAAAGATTCTTATGTGAACTCATTGAAATATCTATATAAAGCGATACAACTGAAAAGCGCAGGAGAATAATATGGACGTCGAACTTGAAATAAAAAAAATTCAGGCTTTACTTCACGACCCTCCGGAGAAGCCTATAATTCTTGGCAAGATTGGGCATGAAGGAAGGGCAAAGGAGCTAATGCTCGAGCTTGGACTTGTGGATGAGGCAAGTATTCCAGATGATGTCAGAACTGCCGACCACATTTCATCTGCAGCAGATCGCATCAATTTGCCTAAACATGAACATTTTATTGCCGATTTCTGTGGGAATCCTATTATCAAACACCCTTTATCTGCAAAAGAGTTTAACCTAAAAAAACTGCCTGATGATACATCAAGGATTACAGCTTCAGCTGACAGGGCAATTATCAATCTTGAGAAGAAATATTCAGGGGATAAAGAAAAGCTTTATCTTGCATTGTGGCGGGAGTTGTTTGGCAGTCTAATGGACAAAAAAAATGATGTAGCTAAACTGGGGCAACTGTGGGAACTGCTTCCAGCGGATACAAGGATTCCCGACCATTCGATATGGGAACATAAGCGAGTAACTTCTGCAATCGCAGGAGCTTTGCCAAAGTTAGCATTTTTGCTTTTTGCAATTGGACCGGTTCAGGACTTTATTGCTACTGCACGTAAGACTCAGGATTTGTGGGCTGGGAGTTATCTGCTTTCTTATCTTTCATGGAGTGCTATGAAATTAGTGGCTGAAGAATTTGGTCCCGACAGCCTGATATTCCCAGACCTTTGTGGGCAGCCATTTGCAGATAAATGGCTCATTAATGATAAGAATTTAGAAATTGCAGAGCCGGAACTTGAAAAACTTTCATCCCCCACTCTTCCAAATCGTTTTCTCGCTATTGTGCCGGCAGATTCGGTCAGAGATATTGCTGAAAATGCTAAAAAGCAGGTTCAAAAAATCTTTCATGAAGCTTGTTATGCAGTTAAAGATGCAATGGAAGCAAGGCTCGGTATTGAGCTTGACGATTGGGAGCATATCTGGAGTAGGCAGACCGCTGATTTTATAGAGACCTACTGGGCTGCAACTATTTTTGAAAATATGAAAGACATTGCCGGTTTTATCAGTGAATATAAACAGTTGATGGGAGTCGCAGATAAATGGGCGTTTGATGCTCTGCTAAGTGCATACAAGAAAGGCTTTGCTCCCAATATTGGCACCATATACGGACAGATATATAAACTTACTGAGAAGGCGCTTGGAAGCAGTAAGGCTGTTAGAGATTTCAAGCAGCAAGACGAGCCGAATCATAAATGCACATTATGTGGTGTAAGAGAGCCGGTGCATCCGGGATTGCACAATAACAAAGACTGCTCAAAAGATTTTGGTGCTTTAAGGGGCTTTTGGCAGGAAAAGGTATTACCTAATTTTCCTCAAATAAGAAAATCGGAAAGATTATGTGCGGTATGTGTCACAAAGAGGCTATCATCAAGGCACTACTTTAAGGAAAAACTACAATTTAATAATATTGATGACAATTTTCCTTCTGTCAGCATGGTTGCTACGGCGTCTTTTAAATTGAGGGTAATTGAGAATATAAATAACAATAATCTTGCTGTAAAAGTTGGCTGTTTTGTAGATGCTGTTGATGCACTTGCGGGAGACCGCTGTTCAGGCATTCCGATTCCGATGGTCATACGCGCATGTCGTGATGAAATCAGCAAAAAATTTGCAAGACTTGAAGGTGATTGGCTTTATAAAGAGACATTAGAAGATAAAGAAACTCTCTGGGAAGAAAACAAAAATAAGATGTCTGAAGATGATTTTGATAATGTTTTACTAACAGCAAAAAAGAGATGGAAAGAATTATTTGATGCAATCAAAGAGATTGATAAAACATTGCCTGATGATAAACGCATAGGTAGTCCATCAACATACTACGCCATTCTCCTTATGGACGGCGACAATATGGGCAAGTGGTTGTCTGGCGAGAATGCCCCAACAATAGGCGATGTGTTGCATCCAATTGTAAAAAACACGCTTGAATATGACCAAAATTGGCAGGCATTGCTGAAACAAAGAAGACCCCTTAATCCATCTCTGCATCTTGCAATCAGCAAGGCATTAAGAGACTTTTCGCTTCATGTTGCTCGTGAGATTGTAGAAAAAGACCATCTCGGCAAGGTTGTTTATGCTGGTGGTGACGATGTGCTTGCTTTTGTAAATCTTAGAGATTTGCCGGAGGTAATGAGAAAATTAAGGGCATATTTTTCGGGCTGCCTTGTCGCCGATGATACTACAAACAAGATTGCTATTGACTTCAAAGAAGGCGAAGGATTTATTCCAGTTGATGATTCCGGCGAGGCTATAAATGTAGGCAGCGGCAAACAAATAAAAGGCTTCATGCTCTCAATGGGGAGTAAGGCAACGGCGAGCATGGGCGTTGTGATTGCTCATCATAATACAAATCTTTCACAGGTGCTTGATGAGGTGCGGAAATGCGAAAAAGAAGCAAAGAAGTTAAGAGACAAAAACGCCTTTTGCATTGCTCTTGCAAAACAATCGGGTGGGACGGAGCAGGTAAGCGCTAAATGGTTTTACGATTTTGGTTACGAGGGACAAGGAGGAATTTTTGAGACAATCCCACTCTTTAGTCAATGGGCTGATGCTTTTTATTACGATTATATATCTCCAAAAATTGTGTATGCATTGAGAACTGAAACGATAGGTTTAGAGAAATTACCTGCTCAAGCTATAAGACTTGAACTGCTTCGTATTGCGAAGCGACAGTGGAAAAAAAAGAAAGAAAAAGAATCTAATGAGAAAGTATTGGGGGAACTTGTTAGCGGCATTATGAATCTTCACGCGGGTGGGCTTTCACTTGATGAGATCGGCAAGTTTCTCTCTGTGGCAGCGTTTCTTGGAAGGGAGGGAACCAGATGAAAATATTCATAGAGCCGAATGATGTTTTAATGTTTCGAGACGGCAGACCATTTGCAGGCGGTGACGACCATTTTGCAAGAGGAATATTCCCGCCTTCCCCGGCAACGATTTACGGGGCATTGCGTTCTCATATGTTAAGTAATAAGTCTGGAGAGTTCGACACATTTAAATCAGATGCCTCAAAAATATCAAAACATATAACAGATGAAATCGGCACGCCTGATAAATTGGGTTTGTTTGCTCTTACTCAGTTTACATTGGCAAAAAGAAACGGCAGCATTATTGAACAGTTCTTTACGATGCCAAAAGATGTCGTCAAAAAGAAGGGAAGCGAAGATTTGAGACATTATGGACTTATGCCCCAAAATTTTTCAGAGGGGAAGATAATGACCGACCTTCCGTCAGGGCTTATCAATATGTGGTATCCCTCAGAGGATACGATGGAGGCGGTATCGGGATTTCTGTCCGTAAAAGAAATGGCAGATTATCTAAATGGTAAAGTCCCGTCCATAGTAGCAGAAACAAAATATCTTTTTGATAAAGAAGAAAGGACAGGTATCCGCAAGAGCAAGACTTTACGCAGCGTTGAGACAGGAGGACTTTACAGTGTAGAGTATTTCAGGCTGAACAAAGATGTAGGTTTTGCCGTTGAGGTTGAAAACACAAATCTCCTGCCCGAATCAGGCATATTGAGGCTTGGCGGCGATAACCGCGCGGCAAAGTATTCAAAAGCATCATGGAATGGAATTCATGCTGAAAATATTAAAAAGAAGATAGCCCAAAATAACCATTTCAAACTTGTGCTTACCACTCCTGCGATATTTAAAAAAGGCTGGATACCAGAGGGGATAGATTCAAACACAATGCAAGGCGCAATCAACGGCATTGAATTAAAACTAATTAGCGCTTGTTTAGGCAAGCCTGTCGGCATTGGCGGATATGACTTTGTGAAAAATCATCCGAAAGTAATGAAGAAAGCAGTACCTGCAGGTAGCGTCTATTACTTTGAGCTAAAAGAAGGCGCTGTTGACAGCCTGTTTGACAGGCTATGGCTTAAATCCATAAGCGATGAAAGGGCGCAAGAAGGTTTTGGAATAACATTGATAGGAGGGTATTGATATGTTTAAAGAAGCGAACGTACTGTTTATCTATACAGAAACATCTTTGCATTGTGGCAGTGGTTCAAGTCTTGGAGTTGTTGACCTGCCTATACAAAGGGAGAAATACACGGATTATCCTGTTTGTCAGGCATCAGGTGTGAAAGGCGTGGTGCGGGAGTGGTTTGAGTTTAAATATAAAGAGGATAATGAATCAAAGAAGAAGATTAAATATACCTTTGGTCCCGATTTTGGCGATAAGAAAGAAGAAAGCGATGCCTTTGCTGGCGCAGCAACTTTTACTGACGCACGGCTTTTGTTGTTCCCCGTTCGTTCATTAAATGGCGTGTTTGCTTATACAACCTCCCGTTTTGCCTTGAGCAGATTAAAAAGGGATTTGCAAATGGCAGGGGTAAAAGATATTAAATGGAATATTCCGCCAGATTTGGGAGATAAAGTTTTGGGCGTTTCAGGAAGCAAAATTACAGATAAAGCAAATAAGGTTGTTCTTGAAGAATACACCTTTGATTTTCAGGTAGAAAATAATGTCCAGGCTATTGCTGAATGGATTGCTAATAATGCAATTTCAAAAGGTACTGAATACGAATTCTGGACGAGAAAGGCAAAAACAGACATTGTTGTTTTACCCGATAATGCCTTTAGAGACTTTGTAAAGCTCTCAACAGAGGTGCAGGCGAGGATTAGGATTAATAATGACACCAAGACCGTTGATAAAGGTGCTTTATTTTATGAAGAAGCATTACCTTCTGATTCCTTGCTTTATGCAGTAGTGATGGCGCATGACGCCGCAAATGCAACTTTTAAGGCTGAAGAGATAATGAAACTACTTAATGAAATTGACGGCAATCGTCTCCAGTTCGGTGGAGATGCAACGATAGGGAAGGGAATTGTGAATGTCAATTTCCTGAAGGAAGGAGTATAGAGATGAGCAACATTGAAAACATAGAACATGAAAGAGCAAAAGAAGCTTGGAGCTGTGTTGACTATGTTAATACTGAGGAGAGGGATACGTTTAAGAAAGAATATCGCAGTGTAGTTATGAAAACCCCCACAATGATAATTACAAATGGACTTGGACAAACACTCGCATTTCTAAAATCTAAAGGTAAAAATGATGCCAATAAGCCTGAAGAAAAATTATATAAAGATATTGAAGGGTGGCTTAACAAGCGAGTTCAGTGGAACGCAAAGGGCGAGCTGATGGAGAAAGTAATCTCTTTGCCTAACGATAAATTCAGATATGCCACTGCTGAGGCACTATCTTTTTTATCGTGGATGAAAAGATTTGCCGATGCCGTGCTCCCGAAGGAGGAGTCATAATGAACCTGCCTTTACCTAAAGAAACAAGAGAATATTTTGGGAATGAGATAAATCGCATTTTAAAAACCAGCAATTTTTATTTGCTCTTCAATAGATATGTATATTCTTGGCAGAATGGCTGGCAGATGGAAGAGAAAGACTCAAAGGAATTCCGATCTGCTATATCTAAAATCACCTTTGCCAAGGATTACTTTAATAATTTACTTGATCGCCGAAAGGCAATGATCAAATCCTTACAATCCGCCGGCTGGCATGTCGAATCATTCGACGCAACCACCGACAGCCGTCTGATTATCGGCCTGGGAGGAACAAGTGTGATTGAAACAGGCATGACACTACATCCATTATACGGGTTTCCATATCTGCCGGGAAGCGGACTAAAGGGGCTTACAAGGGCTTATGCTGAGATTGCAATAGAGCCAAAACCAACAGGCGAAGAATTAAGGGAAATATTTGGCTCTGAAGATAAAGACCCTCATAATGTTGCAAATAACCGTCAGGGCAAGGTCTTCTTTATGGACGGACTGCCGACCCTATTTCCGAAACTTGAGTTGGATATAATGAATCCCCATTACGGCGATTACTATCAAGGCAAGAAAGATAGCAAAGAGCGTCTTATTCCACCAGCCGATTATCTTAATCCTAATCTTGTTACATTCCTCACAGTTGCAGCAGGGCAGAAATTCATATTCGCAGTTTATTCAAGGGATGCAAATTTGCTTGCTAAGGCTAAAAAATTGCTTATTGGCGGATTGACCGAACTTGGCGCAGGGGGCAAGACAAATGTGGGGTATGGATATTTCAAAATAGACAGAGCTGAAGATGTTGGAGCTTTGGATAGTAGTGTTATAAAGCAGACTACCGCTTCTATTTCAGAGAAGCTTACTTGGGCTGATGCAGCAATTACATGGAATCCAGGAAACCAGACCCTTATTGCGAAGAAAGAGGGGAAAAAGGCGGAACTGAGAGTCAAAGATAAATCGATTATTCCAAAGGAGTACCATGATGTTCTTTTTAACAAAAGGAAACCGATAAACGCGTCTATTGAGATAGAGCAGATCGGCAATGCGTTCAGAATAGTTAAGATATTGTAATTTATAAATTTGCCGGCTGGGCGGTGATGGAGGTTGCAGGTTAAGTGGATAATGAATTGCTTTCATTAAAAGAAGTTCTTAAAAGGCTCAAAAAAGAAGGCAAAGTTATGATAGCCGTTCTCTACGGTTCCTATGCAAAAGGCAGTGCTCACAAAAGGTCTGATATTGACCTTGCTTTATATCTGAATGTAAAAAACGAAAAAGAGGAAATGGAGATAATAGATAACATTTTGATGTCTTCCGATATGGATATCTCCATATTGAGACTGCATGATAAAGACGAATCTCCATTTGTGATGCAGGAAGCACTTAAAGGAACACACCTTATAGAACCTGATACAGATACTCTTTATTCGATCACTCGAAAGATTTTACATGATTGTGAAGATATAAGATTCAGAAGGGAGATAAAGGTTGAACAGGGTCGATAAACTTTTTGG
>JACAFF010000012.1 GCA_013388455.1 Nitrospirota bacterium | reverse complement strand
CGAGCTCAGCCTTCAATATGAACTCAATCAAGAAAAACAAAAACTTGAGCAATACTCTTCCCATCTTGAAGAATTGGTAAAGGAACGTACCAAAGAACTTTCTATATCTGAAAAGTGGCACAGGTCAATATTCGATAATGCAACTGATGGTATTATAGTACTTGATAAGAACGGTATAATAGTGAATGTCAATAAAAAGGCGTGTGAACTTCATGGTTTTGAAAGAGATGCTTTGATTGGAGTTAATATTAGTCTCCTCGAAGTTAAAGAAGAAAACCAAACGCTTAATGAACGGCTAACACAAATACTTAATGGAGCTTCGCTTGTTTACGAAACAGAACATTTTAGAAAAGATGGTGAGAAAGTTCTTCTTGAGGTCAGTTCAAACCGAATAGAGATTGAAGGTCAAAAATATATCCAATCTTTTTATAGAGATATAACCGAGAAGAAAAAGATGCAGGAGCAGCTCATGCACTCACAAAAAATGGAATCTGTCGGTGTTCTTGCAGGAGGTATTGCGCACAATTTCAATAACATACTGACTGCTATACTCGGCTATTCAGAATTATTACTCGAATTTAGTGATCTTGATGAAACATCAAAACAGCGAGTTAGAAATATTGAGAGTTCTGCACGAAAAGCAGGAGTAATGGTTTCAAAATTATTGAGTTTTGCAAGAAGAGAACCACATGAAGTATTACCGTTAAACTTGAATGATGTTGTTAATGACTCTGTAAAACTTTTTGAAGGTGTTCTTAACAAAAGAATAGGATTAAAAATAAATCTCAGTAACATCAATCCAATAATTGATGGCGATCCAAACCAGCTTGAGCAGGTTATAATGAATCTTATGGTAAATTCTAAAGATGCCATGCCCGAAGGTGGTCTTATTTCAATAAAAACAAGTGTTTTAGAAGTTGACAAATCAGACATACAAAATACCTTAGCTTATATCAAACCAGGAAAATATGCACTTTTAACTATTTCTGATACAGGCTGTGGAATTCCTAAAGCAATAATTAACAAAATTTTTGATCCATTTTTTACCACAAAAGAAAAAAACAGGGGGACCGGTCTCGGGCTTGCCAGTGTATATGGAATCGTTAAGGATCATCAAGGCTATATTTCTGTCCAGAGCGAATTAGACAAGGGAACGACTTTTGATATTTACCTGCCAATTTCAGAAACATCTGTTATTAAAATTGGAAAACCCGAACCGATATCAGTTGAAGGGAATGAAAATATACTTGTTGTTGATGACGACAGAGATGTTCTCAATTATATTAAAGACATACTTGAAACACACGGTTATAGTGTTATGCCTGCGAATAATTCATTAACAGCAATTGATCTTTTTAAGAATTTTTCAAGTAAAATCTCTCTTGTAATTACTGACATTGTTATGCCCCTCTTGGAAGGTAGTGATCTTGTCAAACATCTTAGAGAAATAAAACCTGATATTAAAATAATTGTAGTCTCAGGTTATAGAGATGAAAAAATAGTAAAAGATACATCAATTATTAATGTTTTCTTAAGAAAACCATTTGAAAGCATTGAGCTTCTCACTTCAGTAAGGCGACTCCTTGATATAGACAAGAGGAAACTACCACTTTATTAATGCTGAAGCCCACGTAAGCCCTCCCCCGAAGGCCTCAAGAACTAAATAATCGCCTTCCTTAACTCTTCCTGATGTTACAGCCTCATCAAGCGCTATTGGGATAGAAGCTGCTGATGTATTACCATATTTATCAAGATTAATTATTACTTTTGAAAGCGGGATTCCCAGTCTGTCAGCAGTTGCCTGTATTATTCTTAGATTTGCCTGGTGAGGGATAAGCAGAGATATCTGTGATGCATCCAGACTATTCTCTTCAAGAATTTTTAAAACAAGATCTTCCAGAGTTCTAACAGCAATCTTAAAAGTCTCGTTACCCTTCATTTTTATATAATGCATTCTTTGATTAACAGTATCGATTGACGCTGGATTAACTGAACCACCACCGGGTATATTTAAAAGTTGCCACATCTTTCCATCAGAAGCAATGTGTGCTGAAAGTATTCCTCTTTCTTCGTAAGTCGGCTCAATAATCACCGCTCCTGCTCCATCACCAAAAATTACACAGGTTGTTCGATCAGTCCAATCAGTAATCTTTGATAATACCTCAGTCCCTACTAAAAGGATTCTCTCATGTTTTCCCGATTTTATAAAACTATCTCCAATATATAGTGCATAGATAAAACCTGAACAGGCTGCATTTATATCGAATCCAGCAGCATTAACTGCATTCAATTTGTCCTGTAAAAAACAGGCTGTTGATGGAAAAGGCATATCACCTGTTACAGTTGCAACAATAATCATATCTATATCTTCTGCTTTTAAACCGGCTCTATCGATAGCGAGCTTTGAAGCCTCATAGGCAAGATCTGAAGCGGACTGATTTTCTTCAGCAATTCTACGCTCTTTTATTCCAGTCCGTTCGGTTATCCATTCATCAGAGGTATCAACCATCTTTTCTAAATCAAAATTTGTTAAAACCTTTTCAGGAAGATATGAGGCTGTGGAGATAATTCTACTTCTTCGGAGTTTTTGTTCCTTCATGACGATACATATCCTTTTCTATTGATGATGATATAATTGCATTTACCTTCTTTTCGGCAAAATCAGCGGCTACCCTTATTGCATTACGAATTGCCTTTGCAGTAGATCTACCATGACTTATAATACAGGTCCCGTTTATTCCTAATAAAGGTGCTCCACCGTATTCATCATAATCTGTTTTCTTCTTAAAATTTTTTAAAGCGGGTTTCATTAAAAGATATCCTATCCTCCCTGCTGTTAGGTTTGCAACTTCTATTTTGATCATTTTAATAAGCGCATCTGCAAGTCCTTCGCTTGTTTTCAATATTACATTCCCTGTAAAGCCATCACAGACAATCACATCGTAATTACCTGTAAAAATATCTTTGCCATCAACATTCCCCACAAAATTAATGTCTGCTTCCTTTAGAAGTTTAAAAGTCTCTTTGATAAGTAAGTTTCCTTTTGTATCTTCTTCTCCTGTACTTATAAGTGCAACCCGAGGATCTGGTCTTCCAAGAATTGTTCTACAATATGTGCTCCCCATAAGTGCAAACTGCAAAAGATTATCCGGTTTACAATGCAAGTTTGCACCTGCATCAATTAGAACAAACGGTGCTTTCAAAGTAGGCATTATTGTTGCAATTGCAGGTCTATCTACAGCATGAGACGTCCCTAATACTAATAGCGCTGTTCCCATGATAACTCCAGAATGTCCTGCACTGACAAATCCATCAGCCTCGCCACTTTTAACTAATTCAATTCCTCTCCTGATTGATGAATCCCTTTTCTTTCTTATGGCAATAGAAGGAGATTCATCCATTTTGACGCTCTGAGAGGCATGTTTTATCGAAATACGATTGTGAGGATATTTTTTGTTCTCAAGTTCCTTATTCAGAATAGATTCATCGCCAACAAGGATAATTTGAATATCTTGATGACTATCAACAGTTTCTATAGCACCTTCAAGATTAACTGCTGGAGCATAATCCCCACCCATCGCATCGAGGGCAATTCTCATACTTCCTTTTCAACAATTTCAAGAACTTTACGGCCTTTATAGGAGCCACAATGAGGACATACTTTAAAAGACAATTTAAGTTCATTACAGTCAGGGCATAGACAGAGATTGGGGAGCTGTCCTTTCCAGTTAGCCCTCCGCTTATCCCTTCTTGAGCGGGTATGTCTGTGTGTTGGATTTGCCAATTTCTTACTCCTTTCAAAAATTAATATTACTTTGTTAACTATTTTCTAAAAAAGTTTTTAGAGATGCTAACCTCGGATCAATATGAAGTGTCTCACATTTACAAATACCAGCATTTAGATCAGTTCCACATTTAATGCAAATACCCTTGCATGTTTCGGAACATAAGGGCTTCATTGGTATATTCAGCATGATTTGTTCATTTATAAGATTCATGATATCAAGCTCTTCTCCAGAATAAAAATCCATATCAAGTTCATCAATCTTAATTTCATGTGTTTCTTCTCCTTTTAACTCTTCAACAGGGTGATAAAACACATCTACATTAATAAATATTCTCATACTAAAATCTTTCAAACACCTGCTGCATTGAAAAATCACATCAGATGTCAAACTACCTTTAATCATTATCTCTGTGCCAACTTTTTCTACCTTAAGCTGAGCACTGACAGGAACAATAATGTTGTTAATCTCTGTATGCTCTTTTAATTCAATTTCTAAACCTTCTACAGGTATATCTGGAATGTATATTTTCATTTTAATAAGTTAATATTAACTTTAAATTATAAAAATTAATATAAAAATCTGTCAATAAATACGAAATTCCTCAAAATACAGATAGAACTCATTCGTCGTATACATTATGCATTAAAATGCATTAAAAACATTGGAGCATTATTTTAAATGTGCATTTTTCGGGTATAACAAGAGTTCGTAGTTTATTACTTTGTAATTGTAACTATAACCTTTTCTCCTACGTTTATATCAAAAATTGTTGAAGCATTTCCTTTATTTACAAATAGTTCAAGAGAGTCAAAGCTGTCTATTAGTGAATAAAGCACATCATCTGTTGCTTCTGAATAATGTGTTTTAAAAGGTGCTTCGATATCTCGAATCATAACCTTCAATTTCTTATCAGGATAATTTCTTGTAAGTTCATTAATATTATTAGCAGAAATATTTGTTATTAAGTTTCCAAAACGATCAATATAAATCACCTCTCCTTCCATGATACGTTCTGATAGCTTTTTAGGAAAAGATGCGGGGATTTTTGCATAGTCACGAATAGGCTCTCCAAAATTATTTATATCAACTCCTTTTGAAAGCCAGGCAGCAACTGGGGCAAAAATATCTCTTCCATGAAATGTAGAACTCAGATCAGGTAGAAAGTAATGTTTTGCAGTAATATGAATAACCGTAAAATGCTTGCTCAGATTATAGATAAAAGAAAAAATTCCGTTATCAGGACCAACAAAATAATGATATTCTGCTGATATTAAAATAGGCCTCCTTTCTGAACCGACCCCTGGGTCTACAACGCCAACATGAATCGTTTTTTGAGGGAATGATTTAAAGCTCTTTTCGATCATAAAAGAAGCTTCCATTATATTTTGTGGAACAACTTCATGAGAAATGTCGACAATTCTTACCAGCGGATTGATTTTTAATATAACTCCTTTCATAATTCCTACGAAAGGATCTTTATAGCCAAAATCGGTCGTCAATGTTATTACTGAACTATACAATATGAACCTTACCTATTATGTCTCTTACATTCTTTAAATGTTTTCTCTCTAAATATTGTTTCAATTCATCAATAATATCTATTGTTACAGTGGGATTTAAAAAATTTCCAGTACCCACCTGCACAGCATGAGCACCGGCAAGCATGAATTCTATTGCATCAGAAAAGTTTGTAATTCCACCTATGCCTATTACAGGAATCTTTACTGCTTTTGATGCCTCCCATACCATCTTAACAGCAATTGGCCTTATTGCAGGCCCTGAAAGTCCACCACTTATATTTGCAAGCTTCGGTTTAAAAGTCTCAATATCAATAGCCATTCCCTGTATTGTATTGATTAATGAAATTGCATCGCTACCATTTTCTTCTGCTACTCTTGCTAATTTTTGAATGCTGGATATACTCGGAGGAAGCTTTGTAATCAAAGTCGAATGTTTAACTGACTTTCTTACCTCTGATATCAATTCTTTCAGCATCCTTCCATCATTCCCGAAAAGCACTCCTCCTTTTTTTACATTCGGACATGAAACGTTCAGTTCTATCCCGTCAAGACCAGCATCATCAAGGCACTGTGCGAGTTTTACATATTCCTGAATAGTTTCACCGAGTATATTGGCTATTATATTTGTATCGAATTTTCTAAGGTACGGGAGCTTCTCTTTCAGAAATCTTTTAAGTCCTATATTCTGAAGGCCAATTGCATTCAACATACCACATGGTGTTTCACATATACGTGGTGGAGGATTTCCTTCTCTTGGCTCCAGAGAAATTCCCTTTACAATAATTGCACCGAGCTTATTCAGATCAATGAATTCAGAATATTCCTCTCCATATCCAAACGTCCCTGATGCTGTTGTAATAGGGTTTTTTAATTTTAAATGGCCTATTTTAACAGATAAATCCACCCGATAATGTCTCTCTAAAATCGTTATCCTTATTTTCTATTCCCATACAATTTCCTCTATCGGGAATACCGGACCTTCTTTGCAAACCCTTTTATATCCATGAATAGTCTTGACCGCACATCCAAGACATGCACCAAATCCACATGCCATATTCTCTTCCAGTGAAACATATCCTCTTAAATCTCTTTTAATGGCTATTTTAGCAATCGCTTCGAGCATCGGTTTAGGACCGCAGGCATAAATAACCGGAGTATCTTTTAATGAAAATTTTTCAGATAAAAATTTTTCCATATTATCTACAACAGTGCCACTTCTACCGAAAGAGCCATCGTCAGTACATAAAATAAGTCGATCTTTTGTTGATTTAGTGTCCTTTAAATCTATAATATCATCTCTGCATTTTGCACCATATAGCAGGCATGCTTTATTAGATAATTTTTGAAACATAGAAAAGACAGATGCTATTCCAGTCCCCCCTGCCACAAAGACTGGCAGTGATTTTTTTTCAGGTAGTGGATATCCATTGCCAAGAGGCCCAACAATATGAATAACCTCACCACGCTTGAGATTTTTCATCTTCAGCGTTCCTTTGCCTCTGACAGTATATAAAAACTGTAGCGTATCACGAATCTTTTTAAAAAAACTGAAAGGCCTTTTTAGAAGAGGGTCGTAAGTATCACCAATCCCCACCATGTAAAATTGTCCTGGTTTTGGATTTATGACAGGTACTAAAGGCTTTATAGTAAGGAGATAATAATTCGTGCTTATACAATAATTTTCTTTTATTAGACCTTTGAAATATTTATTCAAAGTTTATCTCTAATATTTCGTACTCCATTGTTCTTGCAGGTGCCTTGACAGTAACTATATCACCAATTTCTTTATTAAGGAGAGCCCTGCCAATCGGTGAGCTTATTGATATCTTTCCGTTTTTAACATCTGCCTCATCAGGGCCTACAAGCTTATATATTTTTTCTTGATTAGCTAAAGTATCAAAAACTTTTACTTTTGCTCCGAATGCAACCTTTTCCTGTGAGATCTTCGAAGGATCTATAACATCTGCGAGAGCCAACTTTGTCTTTAATTCCTGAATCCGCCCCTCAATGAAGGACTGTCTTTCTTTTGCAGCATGATATTCTGCATTCTCTGACAGGTCGCCATGAGCTCTTGCTTCAGAGATTTCTTTGATGTTATTGGGTCTTTCAATCTTGATAAGTCTTTCAAGCTCTTCTTTAAGCTTCTGGTAACCTTCAGGTGTAATAGGGACTCTTTTTAACACTTTTCTTTCCTCCTCGAATAAATTAATGTAACACTTTTTTAAAAAATTTTTCTATATTAGATATCATTTGATATTTGCAATTTATGAAAGGAGCAATTTCATGCGATTTTCTAAGATGTTCATTCCAACGTTAAGAGAAATTCCTGCTGATGCTATTGCAATAAGCCATATTCTCATGCTCCGTGCCGGATACATCAGACAGCTTGCAGCAGGACTTTATATTTATCTTCCAATCGGTTTAAGGGTTATCGAAAAGATCAACAACATAATCCGCCAGGAAATGAATGCAATTGGTGCTCAAGAAATCATTATGCCTGTATTACACCCTGCTGAAATATGGCAGGAAACAGGAAGGTGGTTTGATATCAAAGAAGAGATGTTCAGGTTAAAAGACAGAACAGGCCGTAACATGTGTCTCGGTATGACACACGAAGAAATAGTGACATGGCTTGCTGCTAAAGAAATCAGATCTTATCGGGACTTGCCGCAAATATGGTATCAGATACAGACTAAACTAAGAGATGAAGCAAGACCAAAGAGTGGAATACTTAGAACAAGAGAATTTCTGATGAAAGATAGTTACAGTTTTGATGCTGATGAAGATGGCCTTGAAAAGAATTATCAACTGCATGCAGAAGCTTATCATAGAATCTTCACAAGATGTGGTCTAAATTTTTATATGGTCGAATCAGATCCAGGAATGATGGGTGGTGCAACATCACATGAATTCATGGCCCCAAGCAATGCTGGAGAAGATGAGGTTGTTCTATGTAATTCATGCGGATATGCAGCAAATGTTGAACTTGCACTTTCAAATCCTGTAAAAATCGAAATCAGGGAATCTGATTTTGAAGAGATTTATACTCCTGATAAGCGAACTGTCGAAGAAGTATCAAATTTTTTAAAACTTGGTCCTGAATATTTTATCAAAAGTATACTTGTAATCAGCAGTAAAGAACCTGTGCTCGCCCTTGTGAGGGGAGATCAAGAATTACATGAGAAAAAACTCATAAAAATTATAGGTGAATACCGACCCGCTCATAAAGATGAGGTTAAAGATATCATTGGCGTCGAAGCCGGCTTTATAGGTCCTATGAATCATAATATCAGAATTATCGCTGATCCATGCTTACAAGAAGGTATATATGTCAGTGGTGCAAATAAGCAACATTACCATACAAAGGGGATAAAGCCAGGCAAACATTTTACTGCCGAATGGTATGATATACACGTTGCAAAGGAAGGAGACTTATGTATAAAATGTAATACTCCATTACGAACTGAATTTGTTATTGAAATCGGTAATATCTTCAAACTGGGGACAAAATATTCTATTCCTCTCAAAGCAATATATCTGGATGAAAAGGGAGAAGAAAGACCGCTTATCATGGGAAGTTATGGGATAGGACCTGCCCGTATTGCTTCAGCAGCAATAGAACAGAATCATGACAAAGATGGTATCATATGGCCCAAAAGCATTGCTCCGTTTGATATTGAAATCTTGCCTCTTAATGTAAAAGATGAGAAGACTATAGAAACTGCTAATAAGATTTATGAAGAACTAACTGGAAAAGGCTTTGATGTTCTTATAGACGATCGGGATGTGAGGGCAGGAGTTAAATTCAAGGATGCAGACTTAATCGGTATACCTGTTCATGTTATAATGGGCGAAAAGAATCTAAAAGAGGGTCTTGTTGAAATAAAAGATAGAAAAACAAAGGATATTGAAAAAATAAAAGCTGAGGATGTTATTCAATTTCTTATGAAATTTGTTAGAATTCAGAACTAAAGGGAGAAAGATGATAGCTCTACTCATAATTAGTGGAATAATTTTGGCTTTAATAGTTATGGTCATCGTAATTTACAACAAGCTAATACGTCTCAAAAATACTGTAAAATCTTCTTGGTCAGATATTGACGTTCAACTTAAAAAAAGATATGACCTTGTCCCAAATCTTGTCGAAACAGTTAAAGGATATGCGACACATGAAAAAACAGTATTTGAAAAAGTTACACAAGCAAGGACTATGGCTATGAGGGCATCATCACCTGTTGAAAAGGCAAAGGCAGAAAATATGTTAATGGATACTTTAAAAAGTCTATTTGCTCTGGCAGAAGCTTATCCCGAACTAAAAGCAAATGTAAATTTTATGCAGCTTCAATCACAGTTAAAAGAACTTGAAGATAATATAGAATATGCAAGACGTTATTATAATGCAGTAGTTAGAGATTTCAATATCCTAATCGAGTCTTTCCCTTCAAATATCATCGCATCTGCATTTTCATTCAAACAGGAAGAATTTTTCGAATTAGAGGAACCTGAAATCGAGAGAAAACCAGTAAAGGTCAGCTTTACTTAGATTTCAAGACTGCTGAAAACCATTCTTCATCACTCAAAATTTTATGTAACTCTAACCCTCTATGGGTAAAAGCAGAGATTACTATTTCTGACTGTTCTTTACTCATACCGCTTATTATTAGCCAACCCTTTGAAGCAAGTCTTTCAATAAGCAACGGGGCAATTTCCTTGAGAAGAGTTCCATATAGATTAGCTATAATGAGGTCATATAATCCTTCAATTTCTGTTACTGAACAATGAATAATTGCAACTCTATCTTCTGCTTTATTTAATCTCACATTTTCGCTTGCCTCTGCTATCGCTTCAGGCAATATCTCTACCGCTTTTATATTGGAAGCACCCAATTTTGAAGCAGCGATTGCAAGGATTCCTGTGCCTGTTCCAGCATCAAGAATATTCTTTATATGATTTTTGCGCATAACTTCAGTCAAGGCTTTCAAACAATAGATTGTACAGGGATGACTGCCGATTCCAAAAGACCTTCCTCTCTGAATAAAAATGGGAATGCCGAAAGGAGGAATATGAGATGCCGGAAAGGGAACTATTATGAATTTTTCAGCAAAAAAAGGCTGTGTCATAAAAGCATTTGGAGGGTTATAATGAATTTTATAGCTTTTTGCCTGTATCTTTAAAAAATAATTTAATCTTTTCAGAAAGTTGTCAGGATATGATGAAAAAATATAAGCTTTGATAAGAAAATCCTCCTTATCTCTTTCCATTGAAATACCGTTAATAAAAGGCCAGAGGTAATTATATACCGACTCTAATAGCGGCAGGGGAAGGAGCAACTGTATTTCATACCATTCCATGCAGTTTACAGGTTGTAGTTTAATGAATCACGTCATTATATATCAATATCATTAGAGCAATTGACTCACAATATAGGCGATTAACCCAAATAATGCATATATTGCTAAAAAATTTCTTTAACTCGATACAACCCCTACGCAGGTAGTATTGATTTTTCATAAATCAATCTTATAATAAAGATAGAGGGGTTAAAGTTAATAAAAAATCGCTAAGATGATAAAATGGCATAATTTATAAAGTTACATTAAATGCAAGATCAACTAAGACTTATACTCCTTTCTATTATTGTATCAATCGTCTTTTTAATATTGGTATTTCTAATCTCTGCTACACTCAGAAGACTAATAAAAAGCTGGAAATATAGAAAATTAGATAAATTAAGAGATTCCTATCACGATAAACTAACAAAAGCCATCGAAAAACAAGAGGTATTCAATAGCATCCAAGAATTCCATTCATCTCCGGGGTCTCTAAAATTCCAGGCAATCGAACACATATTGCTTGATCTGATACAGAAAGATCTGTATAGAGAAGATGTAAAAATACTTTGTAATAAGCTTGGATATGTAACTTATTATGAAAAGAAACTCAAGAGTATGAATAATATTGTTAGGGCGACAGCGATTGATACTCTGGGTAAAATGTTGAGTGAATCTTCAATAGATAAAATTGCAAATATACTTGAAACAAAAAATACCGAAATAATATCTGTTGCTGTAAGAGCTCTCAGCAAAATAGGCACATTAAAAGCATTAGAAATACTACTGCATCACTTACCAAAACTTTATAAGGAATCACTCATTGCTCAGAAAACTATAGAAACATCCCTTACAGCTTTTGGCATTGATGCAATTCCAGTTCTGATTGAACATGGTAAAAACTATGATGACAAAAAAATTAAAGCATCGATTTTAGAAGTACTCAGCACTTTGCCTATTACTGAAAAATCATGTTCATTTGCATTAGACAATATAAAAAATACTAATGCAGAAGTCAGGGCAAAGGCTTTAAAAATTCTGGGCATGGCTTATACAGGTTTTGTTGAATTTGATTACAGTCTATTGTTTCCGTTACTCGACGATCCGGTGTGGTTTGTAAGGTTACAGGCTTCTAAAGCATTCGGGAATTTGAAGTACAAAAAGGCTATTGATATGCTTGGCGGTTTGCTTCTGGATCAAAACTGGCAAGTCAGAAACGCAGCAGCCCTCGCATTAACAAAGTTCGAAGACGATTCTATCAATATTTTCCTAAGGGCACTCAGATATAGAGACGCTTATGCGAAAGAAAGTGTCTGTGAAGAGATTCAGAAAACAAACTTTGTTTCACGTCTTATTGAGAATCTACGCTCAGAAAAAAAGGAGATATACGAAAAATCAAGGGAGATACTTAGCATCATGCACTCACTGAATTTTTCTACGCCACTGAATGAATATTTAAGCAAAGGCCAGGATGAAAAAATTAAATATGAACTTAGTCTTATTATGCGTAAGGGAATAACAGAATGAAAGGTATCCTATTATCTTTAATATTAGGATTTAATTATTTTGTTGGTATATATTATGGAATCGTTAATTCAGTATATTCTGTCCTGTTAACAATTTCACTTTTTGTAATACTCAGATACATAAAACGCATAAAATATTCAGCCATCAGGGACTTCAGTTATTCTCCAGAAACACCTCCTATCTCGATTTTGATACCTGCCCATAATGAAGAAAATGTAATTACACGGATGGTAAAGTCTGCTCTTTCAATGAATTATCCATTCTTTGATGTAATAGTAATCAATGATGATTCTACTGATAATACGCTTTCTAATCTGATAAATACTTTTAACCTCACTAAAATTGATGTGGTATATCGGAATATATTGAAAACTAATCCTGTAAGGGGATTTTATTACAACCCGGCCTTCCCAAAACTCCTGGTTATTGACAAAGAGAAAGGGGGAAAGGCTGATTCACTTAACTGCGGTATTAACGTAAGCAGAAATCCATATTTCTGTTCTGTTGATGCTGATTCTATATTGGAAAAAGATGCTCTTATTAGACTCATGACACCCGTGATGGAAAGCACCACCCCTGTTGTAGCGTGTGGTGGTGTTGTAAGGATATTAAACGGAGTTGAAATAAAAAATGGTGAGATAATAGAAATAAAGCTTCCCAGATGTCATCTCATAATGTTTCAGATAGTTGAATATCTAAGAGCTTTTCTTTTCGGGAGAGTCGGATGGGATGCTGTTAATTCCATTCTCATTCTTTCAGGCACATTTTCTTTATTCAATAAAGCAACAGTTATAGCTGTCGGAGGATATAATAAAAAGCATGTTTCTGAAGATATGGAACTTATCGTTAAACTACATAGATACCATAGAAAACATAAAAAACCATATCGAATAAAGTTTATTTCTGATCCTATATGCTGGTCTGAGGCTCCTGATAATCTTAAAATGCTTGGAAGACAGAGAAGAAGATGGCATGTAGGACTCATGCAGAGTATTATGGAACATAAGGGTATAATTTTTAATCCGAGATATGGCTCATTAGGTCTGCTGATTTTTCCTTATTATTTATTCTTCGAAATGATGGGACCGATTGTTGAATTGGTGGGATACATTGTCGTGCCTTTATCATTTATATTTGGCATTATTAATATAGATTATTTCATTCTTTTTCTTATACTCGCAATATTTTATGGAGTATTTTTATCTACTATAGGTATCTTTTTAGAAGAGATCACTTACAAGAGATATCCAAAATGGAGTGACCTGTTTAAATTACTTTTATTCGGTATACTCGAAAATTTCGGATACAGGCAGATTAATTCATTCTGGCGTTTCCAGGCAATATTTCGCTATATCTTCAGAATCAAAAAGTGGGAGTATGTTGAGAAAAAAGGCCGCGAATGTTAACGATGCGGTATTATGTGTAATATATCTAACAAAACTTTAATTTACTTTATTGTCTTCATTATTCCTTTCATTTTATATGTTTCATCTTCTACCGCGGGATTGTATGAAAATGCTTTAGAAAAATATCGTCAGGAAAAATTTCATGAGGCTATAGAAATATTAACAAAAATAACCTCAAAAAACGCAGGTGATTATAATCTCCTCGGCTGGGCATTTCTGAAAGTAAACGACCCTGATAATGCCATACAAAATTTTCAATTATCAATTTCCCTTAATCCAATAAGCAACGATTCATATTGTGGTTTAGGATACGCATATATACAACAAGAATCATTCACTGATGCCCTTGAGAATTTCCAGAAATATCTTTCACAAAACCCCAAAAATATTGATTGCCTGACAGGACTTGGGTTGACATTTGAGAAACTCAATGACACACAAAAAGCAGCAAAAATCTTCCGTGAAATCGTTGCTATTGATAAACAAAATTTATTTGCACAACAAAAAATTGAGGTGTTGTCGCTGAATGAAAGAAGTAATGAAATAAATAAAGGCTCAAAATTTTTCGCAAAGGGCAATTACTTCTGGGTTAGAGACGATACAGGTAAAATAGCACCGCTTTTCATAAAAGGAGTCAATATTGGGACAGCTCTACCCGGAAAATTTCCTTCGGAATTTCCTGAAGATGAAAATCTTTATCATGAATGGTTCAATCTTATTGGGGAAATGAATGCGAATGTGATTAGAATATATACAATATTACCTCCCCAGTTTTATATTGCTCTAAAAAAATACAATAAAAGCAGAAAAGATAGAGAAAGACTTTACTTGATTCAAGGGATATGGGCAGAACTTCCTGAAAAGTTCAACTTTGATGATACAAATTATCTAAAAGAAATAAATCAGGAGTTACAAAATGCTGTAAATGTTATTCATGGGAATGTCAGCATTCCACACAGATATGGACATGCATTCGGAACATATTTCGCTGATGTATCTGAATATGTCCTTGGCTTTATATTCGGGAGGGAATGGGAGCCATATGCTGTAGCCGAATACAATAACCATGCTCAAGCTAAAAATTATTCTGGAAAATTTTTATCCATAAATAATGGCAACCCTATGGAAGTCTGGTTAACAAAAATGCTCGATTATCTTATAGCATTTGAAACAGATAGTTATCAAACCCAGAGACCTGTGGCTTTTATGAACTGGCCTACTCTCGATCCACTCCATCACATAACTGAAGCCACATACATGGAAGAGGTTCAATTAAGAAAAAAGTTAGGGGAGATAATAGAGGAAAAAGATCATATGAGAATAGCGTATGATGACGATGCAAATGATCTTGATGAAACAAAAATTATTGCACATATGAACTTTGGAGCAGGAATTTTCGCTTCATACCATGTATATCCATATTATCCTGATTTCTTAAGATATGAAAAAAAATATGGTGGAGCATCTATATCGAAAGGTTCAAATTATTATCACAATTATCTTGTTGACCTGAAAAACTATTACAAAAATATACCTCTTCTTATATCAGAGTTTGGTATC
This sequence comes from Nitrospirota bacterium, assembly GCA_013388455.1. Lineage (NCBI taxonomy): Bacteria > Pseudomonadati > Nitrospirota > Nitrospirota bacterium. The sequence continues at coordinate 7,337 of JACAFF010000012.1, read as the reverse complement.
CCGACAAGTAGGGGGATTGCACGGTTTCATCCTGAGGGATTAAACCATGGGGGTCATAATGAAGATGAACAAGCAGATATTATAGATAAAATGATTTTCAGTATTAGAGAGTCACAATGCGCTGGTGGTATAATCTTCTCATGGATAGACGAATGGGTCAAAACAAACTGGATGGTAAAGGGAACAGAAGAAAGAGATCAATTCTGGTTTAATGCCCAAGACCCGGAAGAAAGTTACGGCCTGATAGCCCAAATACCCGCAAAAACTGAAATATTAACTGGGAATCCCTCTTCATGGAATAATGCTACCTTGTTGTATAGCAAAAATACAAAAAATCCTGCAAGACCTTTTCATGACGGTTATGATGATGCAAGGAATCTAAAACATGTCCTTGCGGATTACGATGCAGGTTATCTATATTTGAGAATTGATATTGCCGGCCCGATCGATTGGGAAAAAGTCGCTTATCTCATAGGGATTGATACATATGGAGATAAAGAGGGAGACCATAGACTTCCCTTTAATTTAAATCTTGATGTACCAATTGGATGTGAATTTACTATTTTACTTCATGGAAACAATAGCAAAATTCTTATAGATGACAGATATAACAAAGTTGTATATGATCCAAATCTCTTAAGATTGTCAGGAATGAGCGGATATCGAGAAAATAAAAATTTTATACTCATACCAAATGACAATGGTATATTCACTGATATAATTATTACACATAGAAGAAAGTTTTCAAGGGATGGAAATATTTTCCCTGAAAAAATTTATAATGCAAGTATATTAAAACATGGAAATTTAAGGGATGATACCCTCTCTGACTTCTATTACAGTAAAACAAATAATTTTATTGAAATAAGAATCCCATGGAATTTATTGAACTTCTCTGATCCTTCACATTTACAGATAATCTATTCAAAGGGTGAATCAAGAATAACGAAAGGGATAAGGGTCTTTGTTGTATCATACAAACCGCTAAGCAAAGATGATTCAACGGCAGTGGTTTCTAAAAATAACTCAAACTTTACGGATCTTTTACCTGATAATTTTGCAGATATAAAATACTTTAACTGGCAACCGTGGGAAGTTCCAGGATATTTTACAAAACCTAAAAAATCTTACTATCGAGTAAAAGAAATTTACGGAAAAATTGAAACTCACAAACAAACATTACATATCCCTGAAGAGTTCGATTTTAAATCAATAGTCAAAAATCATTATAACTCGCTTGAGGATTTTGTGAAACTAATCGAAGATGAACACTTTGTGAATGGTGATCCTTACGGTCTTGCTTTATCTTATCTTGTGCGTGGACTAACAACAGAAAATTCCTTCTCAATTTTACAGGCAAAATCATTATTTAAACTGCATGAATCTTTAACTTTACAGCAGAGAGAAAAGGAAATCTCCCGCTCTGGTGCAGATTATACAGAAAATATTCTTTTTAGAGGAATCAATACCTCTACAGTTACTGAAATACCTATCAAACCTGTAAGTATTGAAAAGAGACGTCCTATTGATACTATTAATATCAGTAAAATTATTATCGGCAAATCAGCAATAAAATTGAAGAAGAATTCCATTATAAAAACTCAAGTCGACAGAGTAGTAAGAGACTGGCTTTCTGCTTATAATAAAGATACAGCACCATGGGATTTTTTGATCGAAAAAATCGTTCCATGGCATGAAGGAGAAAAAATAAAGGAAATTGTTGACCTTATTGGTGATATTCAAGTATATCCTGTCTGGGGGACTATTGTCAGAAAGATTGGCAGAACATGGTATGCACCTGATGGAGAAGGAAATTACAGATTTATGCTTTCTGATGACAAAGTGTATAATTATCCAACAAATATTATCATCGATGATAGGACAGTCCTTATTAATGATACTCACGGTATTAATGCAATTGCATGGAATTCATTGGATGCTGATCTCGTAATAGGTTGTGGTGATCATGAAGGGAAAATAGACGCTGCTTATTATCTTGCTAATAAAGGAATTAATGTATATATGCCTACCGACAGATATATTGGTAATTTAATAGGAATAAAAACAAAAGGCACAATTATCGGTTCTGCACCTATTAAAAAGCTTAAAGATGGTGTGATTATCGGAGATCAACCAATTGTTATAGATATAAATGAACCTATTGTAGTATCAAACTCCTTCGAAGGATATCCTGTTCAATACTATGATACACCTCTCCGTTATTTCAAAGGTCTTGAAAATTTTTTAGGAAGATCTCTAAAAATATTCAAGGTTGAAATTAAGGAATCAGGGAAGGCGAATTTAATAATTGATGAAGCACGTAAAATTGGGGCAAAAGTGGTCGGCGTCAGGGTTTGGAATAAAGAGGAACATGATGCAGTATATTTATGGTTAAAAGAAGATAAGTCTCGACGGGCAATTTTATTTCACTCTGCTGTATATCCTGAGGGATACAGGCTTTTCTTCGAATTTCCGGAGCAGACTTCATTCGGTGATATAAATATAGACTATGAAAATTGATATTGAATGAGTAGGAGGGAAAATGCAAAAAGTAATTATAGGAATAATTATATTGTTATTTAATGTAAGTATTGCTTTTGCATCTGAAGATCTTGAGATGTTAAAAAAAGATTTGCAAACAGCAAAAGACGAAAAAGAGGCAGCTATCATACATAAAAAGATTGCGGATTCATATATTGCGCATGATGATTATAAGACTGCTGCTGATCATTATGTAATTGCATTAGATTATCTTAGAAAAGATTTATCAATAGATGAGAGATTCAAGATTTCTCAATACCTATCATGGGGAGAAAAAAGAAAAGAATCAATACGGGAATTAAGACTGATCTTAAAAGATGATCCAAACAATATTAAAGCTAAAATACACCTTGCAAGAGTTCTATCATGGTCGGGGAAACTTGATGAAGCTATAAAAGAGGCTGAGGAAGTTTTAAAGGAATATCCTGAAAATCATGAAGCACTTCTTGTTAAAGCAAATGCTCTGAGATGGAGGAATGATTATCGTAATGCTATCCCTCTTTATGAAAAAATCTATGGGAAAGGAGAAGATTTTGACGCCCGTCTGGGACTTTCATATGCTTATCTGTCAGCAGGTGATATTCAATCCGCAAAGGAGAGCGGTAAAGGATTAAAACCTGAATATTCATATCAGGAAAAAGAGTTAAAGGAATTTAATTATACACTTAATAAAACAATCGGTCCAATTATTGATACAAGATACAGCTACTATCACGACTCTGATGACAACATCGTTAACCGTTATACACTCGGATTCGGTTTCTGGTTAGGTAACTGGAAGAATGACTTAATGTATCGTTATACAGATGCAAAAGATAATTTGAGAGATACTAAAGCTCAGGATGTATCATTGAGAACATATTCAAAAATAGCCAAAACAGTCGGTTTAGGAGGAGGTATTGGACTCTCACACGTCAGTAATAATAATGATACAGACTTTTTAACCTGGCATCTCAAAGCTGATTTAAATGTATTTAAGGGCACAATAGGAGGCAGTATTACAAAAGATACATTTACAGATATTGCTGAACTTATAGATAACAATATAAGAGTATTAAACACAACTTTCTTTATCTCCCAGCAACTAATGGATAGGTTATCCATTTATAGCAGTTACAGTTACAGAGACTATTCTGATTCAAATAATGCAAACGACTTTCAATTATCAACGAGTTATGCATTTTTTAAACCAAATCCAACTTTAAACGTTGGGTATCGTTTCCGCTATCTCGATTTTAACAGACAGAGTAGAAATGGCTATTTCGATCCAGACGATTTTATGTCACATCAACTTTTTATATCTATGTATTTCGAAACAAAAAGATTCTATGGTTATTTTGAACCATTCGGGGGACATCAATCCTACAGAAGATATGGAGAAAAAAATGATGATATCATTGGCGGTGGTTATGGCCTTATAGGTATGAATCTTTCAAGAAGAATCTCCCTTGAATTATCAGGAGAAGGTGGTAATTATGCACTCGGCACAGCCGGTGGATGGAACTATTATATGGTCGGATTCAGACTGCTTCTTTACCTTTAATAAGTAATTTTAATTTTGATGAAAAGGGATGGTGAGGGAATATGTCCAATATAAAAAGAAGGTTGATTTTCATTTTTTTATTGATTCTTATTGCTGGTTTAATTCTTTTGCCATTCATACTCTGGCAATTGGAATCGTCAAAACCTGTTGACGGAGTTATTCTTGATAAGACTGTTCCCAAACCTACCTATCGAGAACATAAGGCTCTCACATGGGTTTTAAATAATCTTAAATATATTAATAAACAAACTTTTCAATCATTCAACTATAAGTCGGATTATTATGGATTCTACCCTCTGAACAATTTCAATTATTTAATCAGACCTCTTCCTTCTAATCTAAATAATGTTGATTTTATATATATTGCTGATACTTATGGAGTATACACCGAGGATTTTTATGAAGAAAATTTAAGAGGCGAGAGATCAAGATTAATTTATGGAGGAACTGAACTAAAAGAAACAGAAACTATTGAGGAAGCATTAAAAAATGGGGTTTTACTTATAGGAGAATTTAATACATTTGCAACTCCAACAAATAGAGATGTAGGTTCCAGGCTTGAAAAACTTTTTGGCGTTAGATGGAATGGATGGATTGGTAGATATTTCATTGACCTCGATCGTAATAATAATGAAGTCCCTATATGGATGATAGAGAACTATGAAAAACAATACAGAACACAGTGGAATTTCAAGGGACCTGGTTTTGGCTTTGTAAATATTGATGATACAGTATTTGTTTTGAGACAGGGAGAAGAGGTGGGTGATGAAAATATTAAGGTTATTTTTAACGATCAAGCTCTCAGGGAATTTAAGGTAAGAAATAACGTGCCTTACTACTACTGGTTTGATATCCTTGAACCAATGGAAGGAACAGAAATTCTCGGATATTATAGAATCGATATAACAGATAGAGGCAAAAAAATTATGAATAATTTTGGTTTGAAAGAAATATTCCCTGCAGTTGTTAGAACCCAATCACCATATCATACCTATTACTTTGCAGGAGATTTCTCTGACATTAAAAAAGTGCCATCTTTCTGGCAGGTTTCTTATTATAAATTTATCATGTCTAATTTATCTGCTGACATGAAAGGGGAACAATCGTATTTTTTCTGGAATGTATATTATCCTCTCACAGAGAATATACTTAAAAAAGAGCTGAAGTAACACTGTTAAAATAGCCATCAAATGTTGTCATTCCAGCGAAAGCTGGAATCCAGAAGCATACAATATGAAAAATGCAGAAATATATGCTACCCCTTTTTAAAAATCTTCTGTATCATTTCTGGATATTTACTTTTGAATTCCGGATGCACACTCCCCATAAACAGTTTAAGCCCTTTTATTTCCTGTTTTAAATCCTTGATTTCACTGAGTGCCTTTGATGTAACTTCAAGCTTCTCTGTCAGTGTAATCAGTTCCTGCTCAAGAAGTTTAATTTTTTCCTTTAGCTGTATTTCCTCTTTCAAGAGTTCCTCCTTTATAGGTGATTATACTATAACAAGCCAATTACAAGGTTCCATATTTTATTCGAGCCCTCTTGCTGCTTTTAGCTTTCTGCTTTCTTATCTTTTTCCTCTGAATATCTTCATTTGTAAGCTTATCTGATAATATTTCTATCCTTCTTACAAGCTCACGCCTTGCAAGAAAACGGTTTATTGACTGGCTTCTATCTTTCATGCATTTTATTTCAATACCTGTCGGCACATGTTTTAAATAAACACAGGATGATGTCTTGTTGATTTTCTGTCCACCTCTACCTGAAGAAAGGATGAATTTCTCATTTATATCCTTCTCATGGATACCGAGTGCCTCCATACGTTCTCTTAACCACCTGTTCTTTTCTTTACTTACAGCGAAGTCTGACATTTTATCAATTGCACATTTTTATTTCAAAAATCCGCTTTTATAATTATAATTTTATAATCAGCCCTATGATAGATATTATAAAAATACTGCCCAATACATTTATACCTCTTTTTGTTGCAATAGATGTATTCATTCTTATACCGCTTTTTATATCAATGACAGGTGATATACCAAAACAAGAGAAAAAGGATATTGTTCGTGATTCAATACTTACTGCTTTAATTGTCAGTATTGTTTTTATCGCTCTGGGGGAAGGAATTTTCAAAATACTTGGGATTACAGGGGATGATTTTAAAATCGGAGGAGGACTTGTGCTTCTTGTATTTGCAATTATAGATTTAACACAAAGTATGGAAACAAGAATGAAACCAGATCTCAAGATGGGTGTTGTACCTATCGGTGTTCCTCTAATAGTAGGTCCTGCTGTACTAACCACCCTTTTGGTTCTCGTTGAACATTACGGTATTGCTGCAACTTTAATTTCCCTAATACTGAATTTATTCATTGTATGGATTTCATTGATAAATGCGGATAAAATAATAAAGATATTTGGGAAAGGCGGTATCATCGGCATCTCCAAGGTAATGGCTCTGCTCCTTGCATCTATTGCTGTAATGATGATACGTATTGGTATTGAGAATATCGTCAGATCAAACATTAAATGATAAGGAGAAAATGACATGCTTATAGGAATCATGTCTGACACACATGATAATTTACCTTTGGTAAAAAAAGCTATAGAACTGTTCAACAAAAAACGGGTGGGACATGTAATCCATGCAGGAGATTACACATCACCTTTTACTCTTAAGCTATTCAAAGAACTGCATTGCAAATACACAGGGATATTTGGTAATAATGATGGTGATAAGCTTCTTCTTCTTGATAGAGCAGAAGGAAATATCCACAATCAACCTTATATTTTCAGTCTGAATAACAGGAAAATAGTAATAATGCACGAGCATCATGTTGCCGATGCACTCGCTGACAGCGGTCACTTCGACTTAGTTATCTATGGACATACTCATGTACCTGACGTGCGAAAGGTAAAGAATACACTGATTGTAAATCCAGGTGAAGTCAGCACATGGCTCTACGGGAAGTCGACCGTTGCGCTGGTCGATCTGAACAAGATGGAAGGGGAGATTGTAGAGCTTTAAACTGTTATCCCATCTATCCTCTTTAATCCTGCATCAATCGCCATCTGTACCGCATCGGTATACTCCTGAACCGTAATCCTTCTGTCTTGGAATACTTCTCATATTGCCACACGTAAAAATCTAAACGAAATCTTTCTTGGTTGCCTCATGAAAATTATAAACGAAATTATCTTTCTTTTTTGCATTGTTTTTTGATGTAACCAATCTAATAAGTTTATTTTG
>JACAFF010000011.1 GCA_013388455.1 Nitrospirota bacterium | reverse complement strand
GTGGGAATCAACGCCAGAGGGTATTCAAAGGGGATGATGATTTTCAGAAATATATCAGCCTCTAAAAATTCCTCAGGGTATAAACCAGAGTTACACAATGTATTACAACAGGAGATACAGGACTGTTGGGCATTTATTCCAGCCAGGGAATTTGGGTATAAGTGTAAAGAAATAGCATCTTATCTTCAAAAAGACCCATCGGTTATCACCAGATATTTGAAAGAAAGAAAAAGGTTTAAAGCGGACATTAAACATGCTTTAAACATGTTAAATGGCAAGACAATTTGCAATAAACAAGTCTGACCCCATTTACCTAGCGTAATCGATTCCCTAAAACTTACTTTTAAATACTTATAATGTTTATCTGTTTCATTTAGATTTTTGGTGAGGTGAGGCAATTCGAATCGTTGACAATGCTTAATGTTTTCCTTACAATTCTACCAAATGCAGAATAAAGATAAAAGAGAATGTTATGCGAAAATATAAAAGATGAAATTCACGCAATATTTTCTCTATACTAAGCAGAGGTCTGATCGTGCTAAAATAAAGATGGAATGGATTGAAAAGACAATCAAAGACCCAGACTATACGGAGGTTCAGTCGGATAAAAGAATCCGAAAGTGGAAAAAGATCAAGGAGGAAGGAAAGTTTCTCCGCGTCATCCTGCTTCCAGACGGAAAGACGGTTCATAATGCTTTCTTTGATAGGAGTTTTAAGGGAGAAGAGAAATGAAAATAAAATATTTTTCAGATACCGATACGGCCTTAGTGGAGTTTTCTGACTTGGAAGTTGCGGAGACCAAGGAGATAAACGAAAATATTTACATCGACCTCGATACATCTGGCAATTTGGTTGCCATGACGATTGAGCATGCCCGCAAGCAAGCAAGCCTCCCCCATCTATCCTATGAGCAGATAGAAAAGAAACCGTCTAACAAATCACTCCAGCGGACGGCTAAAAGCCGCCGCTGATTTTAGCGTTATGCACCAAAATAGGCAATACATCAGCTATTGTCAGACCCATCTACAACAGGTATACTGAGACAAAAAATGACGAAATATGCTTCTATTTGAATGGGATACAGACAAAGCAAGAAAAAATATCAAAATCCATGGTGTATCTTTTGATGAAGCGAGCACAGCTTTCAGAGATGCTTTATCATTAACAATTCATGATCCTCTGTATTCCGATGAAGAAGATAGGTTCATTTTAATTGGAAATTCTTACAAAAATCGTCTTCTGGTAGTTGTGCATACAGAAAGAGGAAATAAAATCAGGATAATAAGTGTAAAAAAGGCAACCAAAAAATAAAGGAAGCAATATGAAGAGAATGCCAAAAGATCAAGACATGCTCGAAGAATATGATTTCAGCAAGGGCATTCGGGGGAAATATGCTAAAAGATATGCAGAAGGGACAAATGTTGTTGTCATTGAACCCGACGTTGCAAAGCTTTTCCCGGATCATGATGCTGTAAATCAGGCCTTGAGATCGTTGTCTGAAATAATTAAAAGGCAGAAAAAGCCTGCATAACACTTATAATGCCCCGCTCTGTCAAGAGAAAAAGCGATCCTGATCGGAAATAAAATAAATAAATTCCATTTCCATATTTTTTTAAAAGATTGTCCAATAGCGCTGACTTGGTTTCCTATCACAGTTTCAGATCAAAGTCTGCATCAAACACTTATTGATGTTCGATAGCCTGGCAGCACGGAATAGTCAACTCCTCCGTGCTGGAGGCGACAGTAGAGAGACCATTCGGCCTTATTCTCCACGATATAGAAACTATTTTGTTCACTTATGCCGTCCTCATCAAAAGTCTGGTTAAGGCAAAGAGCCTCATCCAGTTAGCTCCAAGATCGGGTAAGGGGCAGAACCTCAAAAGGCGCAGGAGATTGTATTAGCATATAACCATTCCCAATCTCCCCTTCATATAAACAGGCTGGATACTGATAGCTGATAGCTAATTGTTTTAATTTTTCGCTTCATTCTTAATCCGCTCAATCGCTAGTGGAGTTTCACCAATCTTCGCAAACCCCAGAACATTACCTCTGGAATCCATAATCATTGCCGTTATCTTTCTGAAAGGACCGGGTGTACCTGTTGAGAGGGCAATAGCTATATCGTCCTTTTTAATAACACCCGAAATAATTTTTTTCAGGGTGAGAGAACTTTGCCTCAGAATTCTATGATCAGTTGATTCAATCAGATGCATTTCAACTACAAGAGGGGGGTTAGCTTGTTAAGAACCCTGCGCCAAAAGCGCAGGGAGTTCTTGCGTTTTCCTTAAGCAGGTTTTCTCAATTCTTAATTTGTTTAAGGCGCTTTCTTGCAAATGACAGGGATGCCGTCACCGGTACTTCCCGCTTATCAAGTTCAGCCTGAAAATCCCAATAATCAAGTCCTGCAATATCTGCTGCTTTTCTGAAGGGAACCCCTTCTTTATATTTTCTTACGGCAAGTGTCACCTTTTCATCTATAATCGCTTTTTTAATCAGTTGTCTGATTACCGTTGACCTGTCTTCCAACATGGTCTCCGCATATTCATCAATCAATTTCAGAAGTTCTTTATCAAGCATCACATTGGTTCTCACCAATTCCTTAGCTTTTAACATATTTTTTTCCTTCCATAAGGTAAAGCTCCGCAACCATAGAGCTCACTCTATTTTCAAGAACAAGACCTCTTATATATATCTCGAATTCCTCCATATCGAACAACTTTGCAGATAATCCCTGCAAAAGCAGATCGGGAGTGGCATTAACACGAAAACCTAACGCAGATGCAATTTTACCAAGGCCGTCATCATTGGTTATTATTTGGGTTACCTTTTTCTTAACGGCCAAAGCAAGCACGGCTTCATCACCTTTCGAAAGCATTTTATTAAGCTTCTGCCTCAAAGACTGCTTATTATTGTTACCAACGCTTACTATTTTAACATGATTATTCCTGAGAAAACTCTTGATTACTACTGCATCAGCAATATCTTTCTCTTCTCCTATGATAACGGCTTCCTCATACACTTCATCCGGCAAAATAATATCTATCTTTAACGCCGGAATAATATCAAGGCAATGTATCCTTGCAAGAGATATCAACGTTGAGGTATCAATTACCGTTATCATTATAGATAATATTTTATAATATTATATGTGTATTTTCAATAATCAACGTCTTTGGTCACTAAGTGTTTCTCCGATCTTCCCTGATTCCATAAGCTTTAAAAATCCTGCTGACGACAATAACTTCATCATACCCCTGAATATTTTCCCTTTCAAACTATACGGCTGGTACAAATCCTATGCCTTTTTAGCAAGCTTTGGATTTGTCGGAATTATCCAGAGGCAGTTTTTTTAAAAGATGTAAAGTGTTCATATGCAACTCGCAAGATTATTATATATTAGTTATTTAGCTCGTCGTTGATAGCAGATAGCGAACTTACAACCCCAATCCTTGGCTCATAGCAAATATCTCATAGCTCTTTGCTCAAACCCATTAGAAAAGCGGGATTGAGTTTATAGGGTTCATTGAGTTATAGCGTTACTTGAGTTATAGCGTTTATAGGGTTTATTGCGTTAATTGCGTTTATTGCGTTACTTGAGTTATAGCGTTTATAGCGTTGAATATAACTACCGTTCTGGGTTCTATGTTCAAGGTTAAACTGCCGTGAAACGGCATAAATACCGTGAAGCGCGGGCACATGAAGTGTACTTGTTAGCAACAGGATAAAACAAAACTTCACTTCCTTAGCGGCAGAAATATTATTTTATTCTTTACGTCCTCTTCTTCTGCATATTTCGATATAAGCTCAATGTCTTTCACACATATTCCTATCGTAACTTTCAAAGGATGCGCATAAATCAGTCCCCAGAATAATTGCCCGGCAGTCTGCCGTTCTGCTGCGAGAGACAATAAATCATCATCATGAGTAAACAATATCCTTCTAAGGAATGTTGCCCTTTCCAATAAAGCAGAATCGGGTTTCCCGGTAAAACTATCAGCTTGAGCTGTTAAAACGTCTACTCCTTTTAATTTTAATCCAATTGTAATTGCACCTGGCACATGTTCATCCATATATATAGGGATCACTGAATCAGACCTTTAGACTTCAATCTATTGATAAGAGGCGATATTGATGTTTCTTTTTCAAGTTTAATGATTTTTTCAAGTCTCTTCTCGATGTCTTCTTCAAACTTATCCTGATGATCAGAATAATATGCCAGAGCAGAATAGATATTTCCAAGGGTAAGATAAGGGTGTTGCAAATGGAGTTCTTCGGCACTCCACCCGTAGGAAATCTTTTCTAAAATTAATTCAACAACTTTCATATTCGTTCCCCTGATGATGGGAACGCCATGCTCGTTTAACGTTATGTGCTCATACCCTGTCTGTACAGC
>JACAFF010000010.1 GCA_013388455.1 Nitrospirota bacterium | reverse complement strand
CCTGGAGACAATGTAAACCTGACAGTTGAGCTTATATCTCCTATAGCTATGGAGAAGGAGTTAAGGTTTGCAATCAGGGAAGGTGGAAGGACTGTAGGTGCAGGTGTAGTTACTGAGGTTCTGGAGTAAAAATATGAGGGATATAATATTATTTCAGTGTACAGAATGTAAAAATAGAAATTATTCAAGCATGAAGAACAAAAAAAATACAACTGATAAACTTCAATTAAAAAAGTATTGCCGTCACTGTAGACGGCATACTATACATAAGGAGATAAAGGTATAGGCCAGTAGCTCTAACGGCTAGAGCATCGGACTCCAAATCCGAGGGTTGGGGGTTCAAATCCCTCCTGGCCTGCCACCTAATGGTAGGGAAAAGCCATGTTAAAGAAAGTTAAAGAGTTTTTTAAAGAGGTAAAGATTGAAATTAAAAAAGTAGTTTTTCCATCAAAGGATGACCTTATTGGTTCAACATGGGTGGTAATAATTACAGTTTTGATAATTTCATTATTTTTAGGAATAGTTGATTTCGGCCTATCAAAGTTGGTTGGGATAGCGTTAAGGTAAGAAAATGGGAAAAAATTGGTATGTAGTTCATACTTATTCAAGTTTCGAAGAAAAAGTAAAACTGACTATCGAGGAAAAGATAGAGAAACAGAATCTGAAAGATAAAATTTCAAAAATTCTAATTCCTACTGAGCGTGTTATAGAACTTAGAGGAGGTAAAAAGAAAGAAACCGACAAGAAATTTTATCCAGGATATATTCTTGTTGAAATGGAACTTGATGACGAGACCTGGCATCTCGTCAAGAGTACTCCGCGGGTAACAGGATTTGTTGGAGGAAACAAACCTATTCCTCTCTCTGAGGAAGAAGTAGCCGTTATAATCCAGCAGATCGAAAAGGGGCCAATCCCTCAGGTGAAGACACAATTCCAGAGGGGAGAAAGTGTAAGAATTATTGACGGCCCTTTTACAAATTTTGTTGGTAATGTTGAGGAAGTAGATTTAGAACATGGAAGGCTCTGTGTTATGGTGAGTATTTTTGGTAGACAAACACCAGTTGAACTAAATTTTTTCCAGGTAGAAAAAGCTTAAGGAGGAATTAACAATGGCAAAAAAGGAAGTTATTGCTCAGGTCAAGCTTCAGATACCTGCTGGGAAAGCAAACCCTGCTCCACCGGTGGGACCTGCACTTGGTCCTCATGGTATTAATATAATGGAATTCTGCAAAGCATTTAACGCCCAGACACAGTCACTTGGAGATACAATTATCCCTGTAGTTCTAAGTGTATATGCTGATAGGTCATTTACTTTTATTACAAAGACTCCTCCAGCTTCAGATCTCCTGAAAAAAGCAGCAGGGATTATAAAAGGTTCAAGTACACCAAATAAAGATAAAGTTGGAAAGATTACTATGGCTCAAATTAAAGAAATTGCCCATAAAAAACTACCTGATCTGAATGCACATTCGATCGATAAGGCGATGAACATCATCAAGGGAACAGCTAAAAGTATGGGGATAGAAATAATAGATTGATGAGGTAAGAAATGAGTAAAAAGTTAAACGCAGTTAAAGAAAAGATTGAAAAAGGCAAGGAATACTCTTTAGAAGATGCAATTAAGTTAGTAAAAGAATGTTGCTATGCAAAGTTTGATGAAACGGTTGACCTGGCAATCAATCTCGGTATTGATCCAAGAAAGTCTGATCAGATGGTACGTGGAACAATTGTTCTTCCACATGGAATTGGTAAAAAAGTAAGAGTTCTTGTGTTTGCTAAAGGAGAAAAAGAGAAGGAAGCTGAGGAGGCAGGTGCAGATTATGTAGGACTGGAGGATCTTGTAGATAAAATTACAAAAGGATGGCTTGATTTTGATAAAGCAGTTGCTACGCCTGATGTTATGGGAACTGTAGGAAAGCTTGGTAAGATACTTGGCCCTCGTGGACTTATGCCAAACCCTAAGCTGGGCACAGTAACTTTTGATGTTGCGAGAGCTGTTAAAGAAATAAAGGCTGGAAAAGTAGAATATAAAGCAGAAAAAGCTGGTATTGTTCATATACCTATAGGAAAAGGGTCATTTGATAGTGATAAGCTCTTAGAAAATGCAAAAACTGTAATTGCGTCAGTTATTAAGGCAAAACCAGCGACAAGCAAAGGGAAATACCTTAAAAAGGTATCTATATCATCAACAATGGGGCCTGGCATATCGGTTGATATAGCTTCCCTTGGAAAGGGGGTATAAACTGAAAAAAGTAGAAAAAGAACAGGTAATAAGAGAGCTCAAAAATGAATTTGACAGGGCAAAGGCAGTAGTTTTTACTGATTACAGGGGAATGAGTGTTGCTGAACTGTCAGAGTTGAGGAATATTCTTCGAGACGGAAAGGCAGAGTATAAAATTGTAAAAAATACCCTTGCAAAAATTGCATCTGAAGGGACACCAGTATTTTCTGCTAAGGATTCTTTCAGAGGACCTGTAGGAATTGCAATTAGTTATGATGATCCTGTATTTCCAGTAAAGAAGATTCTTGAATATTCAAAAAAGAACGATAAGCTAAAGGTGAATGCTGGAGTTATTGAAGGTTCAATATGCTCATCAGCAGATTTGAAGGCTGTAGCTGAAACTCCGCCGAGGAAGGTTTTATTGTCGATGCTTGCAGGAGGTTTTCAAGCACCGCTTAATAAAATGGCATATGCATTAAATGCAACGCTCTCAAGATTTATTAATGTATTGGAGGCAATAAAAACTAAAAAAGGTTAAAGTTAGAAAATTTAAAAAGTCTTAAGTAAATAAAAGGAGGATTTCGGAGATGACTATAACAAAAGAACAGGTTTTTGATTTTATTGATAATATGACAATACTTGAGATGTCGAAGTTTATAAAAGAGTTTGAAGAGAGATATGGTGTAACTGCCGCAGCACCTGTTGCTGTAGCAGCGGTTCCAGGAGCCACAGGTGGCACTGGTACAGTAGCACCTGAAGCTGAGGAAAAAACGAGTTTTGATGTAATACTTGCTGCTCCTGGGGAGAAAAAGATCCAGGTTATAAAAGTCGTTAGAGAACTCACTTCTCTCGGGCTTAAAGAAGCGAAGGACCTTGTTGATGGTGCACCAAAACCTGTAAAAACAGGTGTTTCAAAAGAGGAAGCAGAACAGATAAAGGCAAAACTTCAAGAACAGGGTGCTACAGTAGAGATTAAATAAATTCTGAAAAACATATGCAAGCATAAAGGAGTTATATGGCAAGGCTTTTAAGAAAAAGATTAAATTTCGGAAAAGTCCCACATTTTCTCGAAATACCAGATCTCATTGAAATACAAAAGAGATCTTATGAAAAGTTTATACAGAAAGACGTCCCTCCTGACCAGAGAGAAGAAATAGGATTGCAGGCAGCTTTTTTAAGCGTGTTCCCGATTGTAGACTATAACGAAACAGCTTCTATAGATTTTTTAGGATATACGGTTGGAGAGCCCAAGTTCGGAATTCGAGATTGTATTCATAAAGGTATTACTTATGCAGTTCCACTTAAAATTAAGGTTAAACTCAATTTATGGGAATTCGAGAACAAGGAGGGAAAAAAATTAAAAGAATCTCGTGAAGAAGATGTTTATATAGGCGAAATGCCGATTATGACTGACACTGGTACTTTCATTGTTAATGGGACTGAACGTGTTGTTGTCAGTCAGCTTCACCGTTCCCCCGGAGTTTTTTTCAGTCATGATAAAGGTAAAACTCACACTAGTGGAAGGCTTCTCTATTCTGCCCGTGTTATACCATCACGAGGTTCATGGTTAGATTTTGAGTTTGATACAAAAGATATCCTATATGTGAGGATAGACAGAAGACGAAAATTACCTGCCACAATTGTCATGAAAGCATTAGGATATTCGAATGAAGATCTGCTAAAGATTTTTTATCCTGTAGAATTGATTACTATTGATGGCAATAAATTTACACGGGAAGTCAGCGATGTTCTTATAGGACTTAGATCATCTATAAATATTACTACGCCTGATAAGAAAGAATTAATTGTTAGGGAAGGTAGTAAAATTACAAGAGGCGCAATCAGGAAGATGGAGGCGACAGGAATCAAAACGGTTCCCATTACAAAGGAAGAAATAATTGGCAGGATAACACTTAATGATATTATTGATCCATCCACAGGGGAAGTAATTCTTGAAGGAAATGAAGTTATAACAGAAGAAGCCTTAAATAAGATTCTCAGTCTTAAGATTAAATCGCTGAATCTGTTATTTATTGATGGTGTGCATTATCTTCCATCTCTGAGAGATACATTATTAACAGACAAGGTGAATACTCAGGAGGAGGCTTTAATAGAAATATATAAGAAGCTGAGACCTGGGGAACCCCCTACAATTAATGCTGCTAAAGATCTTTTCAACGGTCTATTTTTTGACCCAAAACGTTATGATCTTTCTCCTGTAGGGCGATTAAAGCTTAATAAACGTCTTAATCTAAATGTTCCTCTGGATAAAAGGGTACTCACCGACAATGATATAGTGGAAATCGTTAAGTATCTTTTTAACCTCAGGACAGGTAAGGGAGAAGTAGATGATATCGACCATTTAGGGAACCGCAGGGTTAGAAGAGTTGGTGAACTTCTTGAAAATCAATTCAGGATTGGGCTTGTGCGAATGGAAAGAACAATCAAGGAAAAGATGACCCTGACAGATCTTGAAACATCAATGCCTCATGACCTTATCAATGCAAAACCTGTTATGGCTGCTGTTAAAGAGTTTTTTGGTTCAAGCCAGCTAAGTCAGTTTATGGATCAGACTAACCCATTATCTGAAATCACTCATAAAAGAAGACTCTCAGCACTTGGTCCTGGAGGTCTGACACGTGAAAGAGCAGGTTTCGAAGTGAGGGATGTTCATCCTACTCACTATGGAAGAATATGTCCAATTGAAACACCTGAAGGCCCTAATATCGGATTGATAACTTCTCTTGCAACATATGCAAGAGTAAACGATTTCGGTTTTATTGAAGTTCCATATAGAAAAGTTATCAATGGGAGAGTTACAAGACAGGTTGAATATCTTTCTGCAATAGACGGAGAGAAATATGTAATTGCAGAGGCAACTTCACCTATTAATGAGAAAGGATATCTTATTGGCGAAACAGTATCTGCCAGAGTTGGCGGGGATTTCAAAATGGTATCAGCTTCAGAAATTGAGTATATGGATGTTTCTCCTAAACAGATAGTCGGCGTATCTGCTTCACTTATACCTTTTCTTGAGAATGACGATGCAAACAGAGCATTAATGGGGTCAAATATGCAGAGGCAAGCGGTCCCTCTTTTACAACCAGAAGCTCCGATTGTTGGAACAGGGATGGAGAGTGTGGCAGCGAGAGACTCAGGTGCACTGGTTATCGCAAAGAGAGGAGGGATTGTTGAAAGTGTTGATGCTTCAAGGATAGTTGTAAGGGTGTCAGAGGATTCAGGTGGAGTAGATATCTATAATTTAGTCAAATTCCAGCGGTCTAACCAGGCTACCTGTATTAACCAGAAAGTAATAGTTAATGTAGGGGATGAAGTAAAGCCGGGTGATATACTGGCTGATGGTTCCTGTACGGATTTGGGAGAACTGGCTTTAGGCAAAGATGTATTAGTTGCATTTATGCCCTGGGGTGGTTATAACTTTGAGGATGCCATCCTGATTAGTGAGAGGCTTGTTAAAGAGGATACCTTTACATCTTTACATATAGAAGAATTCAGTGTTGAGAGCAGAGAGACAAAACTTGGACCTGAAGATATAACTCGTGATATACCGAATGTTGGGGAAGAAGCTTTAAAGGATCTCGATGAAAGTGGAATAATAAGAATTGGCGCAGAAGTAAAACCCGGCGACATTCTTGTCGGAAAAGTAACCCCTAAGGGAGAGACTCAACTAACCCCGGAAGAAAAATTATTAAGAGCTATTTTCGGAGAAAAGGCTGAAGAAGTTAAAGAAAGCTGTCTCTATGTGCCTCCTGGAATTGAAGGAACTGTTGTTGATGTGAGAATTTTTTCAAGAAAAGGTTTGGATAAGGATGAGAGAGCAAAAAGTATAGAAGAAGAAGATATAAATAAATTACATCGTGACCGTGAAGAAGAGATAAGAATAGTCAAAGAAGAGAAATTCAGAAAACTCAGGAGTATGCTTGTAGGGCAGACAGTGGCTGAAGATTTAAAGGAACCAAGATCAAAAGAAGTCCTCTGCCCTAAAGGGAAAAAACTTACTGAAAAGCATATTGAACGTATTAAAGATGAACATCTTTCTCGAATTAAATTAGAAGAAAACAGCATTCGTGAAAAAATAGATTCTTTAAACCATGAAGTAAATCAGTACATTCGCTATCTTGAATCTCGATATGATGAAATGATCAATAGATTGAAGAGAGGGGATGAATTACCCCCAGGCGTAAACAAGGTTGTAAAAGTGTATATTGCAATGAAACGAAAAATACAGATAGGCGATAAAATGGCAGGCCGTCACGGTAATAAAGGGGTAGTGGCAATGGTTTTACCAGAGGAAGATATGCCTTATTTACCCGATGGTACACCTGTTGATATTGTTCTTAATCCACTCGGAGTTCCATCAAGAATGAATGTTGGACAAGTGCTTGAGACACACTTAGGTTGGGCTGCCAGAACTCTTGGTTATTATGTAGCAACGCCAGTATTCGAAGGAGCAAAGGAAAACGAAATTAAAGATTTACTAAAAAAGGCAAAGTTGCCTACTACAGGTCAGATAACTTTATATGATGGGAGAACAGGTCAGCCATTTGACAAGCCTGTTACAGTAGGAAGTATGTATATGATGAAACTCCATCATCTAGTTGATGATAAAATACATGCGCGTTCCATCGGACCTTATTCTCTTGTTACGCAACAGCCTCTCGGTGGTAAAGCCCAGTTCGGAGGTCAGAGGCTGGGAGAAATGGAGGTATGGGCGCTTGAGGCATATGGTTCTGCCTATTCTTTGCAGGAGTTTCTTACTGTAAAGAGTGATGATGTTACAGGAAGAGCGCATATGTATGAAGCAATTGTGAAAGGTGATGCTACACTGGAACCCGGCGTACCAGAATCTTTCCATGTATTAATAAAAGAACTCCAGAGTCTCGGACTTGATGTCGAGCTTCTGGAAAAAAAGAGTAAGGGGGAGTAGATTGACAGAGGACATCTACGCAATTTTTCAAAAACCAAAAGATCCAACCGATTTTGAAGCTGTAAGAATAAGGCTTGCTTCACCTGAAAAGATCAGGGAGTGGTCATATGGTGAAGTCAAAAAGCCTGAAACTATAAATTACCGTACTTTCAAACCTGAAAGAGACGGGCTTTTCTGTGCCAAAATTTTTGGTCCAATAAAGGACTGGGAATGCATTTGTGGAAAGTATAAGAGGATGAAGCACAGAGGGGTTGTCTGTGACAAATGCGGCGTCGAAGTAATACAATCCAAGGTAAGACGTGAACGATTGGGACATATTGAACTTGCAAGTCCAGTTGCACATATATGGTTTTTAAAAGGCTTACCAAGCAGAATCGGCACTTTACTCGATATGACTATGAGGCAACTTGAACGTGTTCTTTATTTCGAAAATTACATAGTCATAGATTCTGGTGATACCCCTTTAAAAGAAAAAGAATTACTGACAGAAGAAGATTTGAGGAAAAAGATAGCTGAGTATGGTAACAGATTCAAAGCAGGCATGGGAGCTGAAGCGATTAGGGAATTATTAAGAAGAGTTGATCTTGAAGCGCTTTATGCTGATCTGAAGGTTAAGATACATGATGCAGTATCTCTTGGAGTGAAAAAGAAACTCACAAAGAGGCTGAAAGTTGTTGATGCTTTCAGAAAATCTGGGAATAAGCCAGAATGGATGATTATGGATGTTATTCCTGTTTTACCTCCTGATTTAAGGCCACTCGTTCCCCTGGAAGGGGGGAGATTTGCAACTTCGGATCTTAATGACCTTTACAGAAGAGTTATTAACAGAAACAACAGACTTAAGAGATTAATGGATCTAAAAGCGCCGAGTGTGATAATAAAGAATGAAAAAAGGATGCTTCAGGAGGCGGTTGATGCCCTTTTTGATAATGGCAGAAGAAGTCGGGTTCTAAAGACTACAACAAAACGACCTTTAAAATCCTTGAGTGACATGATAAAGGGCAAGCAGGGAAGATTCAGGCAGAATCTTTTAGGTAAGAGGGTTGATTATTCAGGGAGGTCAGTCATTGTTGTTGGCCCAGAGTTGAAGCTTCATCAATGTGGACTTCCAAAACGTATGGCTTTAGAACTATTTAAGCCATTTATTTTTAATAAACTCGAAGAAAAAGGATTTGCCACAACAATAAAAGCAGCAAAGAAGCTTGTGGAAAAAGAAAGTCCTGAAGTTTGGGATGCCCTTGAAGATGTTATTAGAGAGCATCCTGTGCTACTTAACCGTGCCCCAACCTTACACAGGCTTGGTATACAGGCATTTGACCCTGTTCTTGTTGAGGGAAAGGCTATAAAATTGCATCCATTAGTATGTACAGCTTTTAATGCAGATTTTGATGGAGATCAGATGGCAGTTCATGTTCCACTTTCTATCGAAGCCCAGATTGAGGCAAGGGTTCTAATGATGTCTGTAAATAACATACTTTCACCTGCTAATGGGAAGCCAATTGTTGTTCCTACACAGGATATGGTTTTAGGGATATATTATTTAACGAAAGATAAAAAAGGTGCAAAGGGTGAAGGAAAAATATTTTCTGACCCTGAAGATCTCAGGATTGCATATGATGCAGGTATTGTGGATGAACATGCAAGAATTAAAGTAAGAATGAATGGTGAATTTGTCGAGACAACAGTTGGTCGTATAATTTTCAGTGAGATATTGCCAAAGGGAATTCCTTTTTCAATGGTTAATAAAGAGCTGACAAAGAAAGAACTCGGTAAATTAATAGAGTATATTTACAAAATATCGGGTAAGCGAAATGCTGTTGTATTTCTTGATAATCTTGAAGCACTCGGTTTTAAGTATGCAACAAAATCAGGGGTATCAATATCAATGGCTGACATGCATATCCCCTCTAAAAAACCTGAACTTATTGCTGCTGCGGAACAAGAAGTTATAGAAGTTCAAAAACAATATGCTGACGGCCTGATTACACATGGAGAACGATATAACAAGGTTATTGATATATGGGCAAATGTTACAGAAAAGGTGGCTGATGAAATGATGAAGGAGCTTGGTGCAGAAGACGGAAAAACCTTTTCTGAAGATGAACTAAAAGAGAGAAGAGCATTTAACAGCATATTTATGATGGCTGATTCTGGAGCACGAGGAAGCACTGCACAGATCAGACAGCTTGCAGGGATGCGTGGTTTGATGGCAAAGCCTTCCGGTGAAATTATTGAGACCCCTATTACAGCTAACTTTAGAGAAGGGTTAACTCCACTTCAATATTTCATATCAACGCACGGTGCTAGAAAAGGGCTTGCTGATACAGCACTAAAAACAGCTAACTCCGGATATCTAACAAGACGACTTGTAGATGTTGCTCAGGATGTTATTGTTACAGAAGATGATTGTGGTACAACCGATGGAATAACCGTTACTTCTCTTGTCGAAGGTGGAGAGATAATCCAGCCACTTGAAGAGAGAATTATAGGAAGGATATCTATTGATGATATAAAAGACCCTATAACAAAAGAACTTATTGTTAAGAAGAATCAGGAAATAGATGAGGAACTTGCAAATAAGATAATAGATTCTGGTATTGATAGAGTTAAAATACGCTCTGTGCTTACCTGCCAATCTAAATATGGGGTTTGTACAAAATGCTACGGTAGAGACCTCGCAAGGGGCGAGATTGTTGAAAAAGGTGAGTCTGTTGGAATTATTGCAGCTCAATCAATTGGAGAACCAGGTACACAGCTAACAATGAGAACATTCCATATTGGCGGTGCAGCATCAAAAGTTGTTGAACAGACCGTTCTTGAGGCAAAAAACTCAGGGACAATTAAGTTCATAAATATTACTACTGTCAAAAATAGAGAAGGACTTCTTGTTGTAATGAACAGAAACGGAAGTATTGCAGTTGTTGATTCCAGAGGTAGAGAGAGAGAGAAGTACTCTATTGTCTATGGTGCGAAACTTCTCGTTAAAAATAATCAGAAGGTTGAAATTGGAGAAAGACTTGTTGAATGGGATCCATATTCTACACCAATACTTACAGAGCTTGGAGGTAAAATAGCCCTCGGAGATATTGTAGAAGGAGTTACTGTGAAAGAAGAAGTTGATGAGGTCACCGGTCTTTCTCACAAGGTTATCATCGACTATCCTGCGAATATGAGGCCGAGGATTTCAATAAAAGATGAACAAGGAAAAGTAACCCAAAAAATTCCTGGCACTACTGCACTCGCACGTTATTTACTGCCAGCAGGAGCACATATTCTTGTAGAAAAAGGTGATACAGTTTACCCGGGAGATATATTAGCAAAAATACCGAGGGAAACAACAAAGACCAAAGATATTACAGGTGGTCTCCCAAGAGTAGCAGAATTATTCGAAGCCAGACGACCAAAAGAACAAGCAATAGTTACAGAAATAGATGGTATGGTTGAGTTCAAAGGTGCTCATAAAGGTATGCGCGTTGTTGTTGTAAAAGGAGGAGACGAGGTAAGAGAGTATCTTATCCCTAAAGGTAAACATGTTAGCGTTCACGAGGGTGACTGGGTTAGAGCTGGAGAGCCTCTTATGGATGGAGCTGTAAATCCGCATAATATACTTGATATACTTGGGCCTCATGAACTCCAAAGATATCTTGTTGATGAGGTACAAAAAGTTTACAGGTTACAGGGTGTTTCGATTAATGACAAACATATTGAGGTGATTGTCAGGCAGATGATGAAGAAGGTGAAAATTGAAGATCCAGGTGATACAGATTTTCTTATCAGTGAACAAGTTGATAGAAGAATATTCCACGAGGAAAACCTGAGGGTTAAAGCCGCAGGGGGCAAGCCAGCTCAAGGCAAACCTTTATTGCTTGGGATAACAAAGGCATCTCTTACAACAGACAGTTTCATATCTGCCGCTTCATTCCAGGAGACAACGAGAGTTCTAACAGAAGCTGCTATAACTGGATTAATCGACGAGCTCAAAGGGCTCAAAGAGAATGTTATAATGGGAAGAATGATACCTGCAGGGACTGGAATGCCAAGATATCGAAATACTTTTGTTAAAAGAGAATTTCAGCCTCAACTCTCTGAGCCTGAACCTTCAATTACTGAACAAACATAATAGTGAATGCTGAGCATGATATGCGTTTTATTGCGGATGTCATGCTCGGTAGGCTTGCTCGCTGGATGAGGTTTTTAGGATTTGATACCCTGTATTTCAATAATATTACTGATAGTAGACTTCTAAGGATTGCAAGAGAGCAGAACCGTTTTATTTTAACAAGAGATACCCTCCTTGCCCGAAAAAAGGGCAATAAGTATTGTCTACTTATTACTGCTAATGATTCATTACAACAGCTAATGGAAGTAATAGAAAAGTTAGCTCTGAAAAGGTTTAATTTGCTGACACGGTGTGTTGTCTGTAATGGAAGACTTATTAGAATATCTACTAAGAATGAGATAAAGAATTTTGTTCCTGAATTCATTTATCTCAACTACAATTTTTTTATGAAATGTGATGATTGTGGTAAAATTTATTGGGAAGGAAGCCACCCAAAGCAATTTAAGGAGAAAATAAAGGAAATTTTGAAATAAAAAGAGAGAAATGAAACCTCCGGAATTTATTTTGAATATATCATCTTTATCCCAACTACGAAAGCCAGATCCAACCATACTTTATGACATGTTGATTATCGGTGGTGGCCCTGCTGCTATGAGTGCTGCAATTTATGCTGCACGTAAGATGGTTAATCTTATCATCCTTTCTATAGATTTTGGAGGACTGATTAAAGAGTCAGCTGAAATAGAAAACTATTTAGGATTTCAGAGTATCAACTCTCTTGATCTCGCAGCGAGATTTGAAGAACACGTCAAGGGTTTTGACATCCCAGCCAGTTTAGGGATAGCGGTTAAGAAGATAGAAAAAAAGGAAAATATTTTTATTGCCATGATGGAGGACGGAACCATATATTCTGGACGAACTGTTATATTTGCAACTGGGGGGAGACACCGATCACTCAATGTCCCCGGTGCTAAAGAGCTTGTTGGGAAAGGAGTATCTTATTGTGCTACATGTGATGCTCCGCTTTTTCAGAGTAAAAAAGTAATTATTATTGGCGGAGGGAATTCAGCATTCAGTACTGCAATAGACCTCATCCGCTTTAAGGCAGATATTGTCCTTGTCAATTTTTCAGAAGGCTGGCAGGCTGATGCAATTTTGCAACAAAGAGTTAAATATTATGACAAAATAAAATATCTTGATTCACATGAAGTTATTTCTATAGGCGGAGACAATAAAGTAGAGAATGTTATATTGAGAAATCGTAAAACAGGCAAGGAAGTTATTATCGATGCAAACGGAGTTTTTATCGAAATTGGGCTTGTCCCTAATTCCAGCGCTGTATCGGATTTGGTTAAGTTGAATGAGATAGGTGAGGTTATCACTGATTGTTTATGCAGAACAAGCGTTGAAGGATTTTTTAGTGCCGGTGATGTAACTTCCATCCCTCACAAGCAAATTATAATATCAGCAGGTGAAGGTGCAAAAGCAGCATTGTCTGCTTATGAATATCTGCTTCATATGATATAAACATAAGGGGGTTTTATGCCCATAATATCCAATAGTGACAAGGAACAACTGAAAAAGCTCTTTTTGTCTCTAAGAAATCCAGTAAAGATTATCACATTTACACAAGAATTTGAATGCAATTACTGTCAGATGACAAGGGAACTTCTCCATGAACTTTCTGAACTTTCTGATAAGATTTCGATTGAAGTATATGATTTTGTTAAAGATGCAGAAATTGCTCGTTCATATGGGATTGACAAAATACCTGCCATTATACTAATGAGAGACCAAGATTATGGAATACGTTTCTACGGTGTGCCCGCAGGATATGAATTTACCTCTCTTGTTGAAGATATAATAGATATAAGCATTGGAAATGCTGTGCTGTCAATTGCGTCCTTGAAAGAACTGGAAAAAGTTGATAAGCCTGTACATATTCAGGTCTTAATATCACCAACCTGCCCTTATTGCGCTCAGGCTGTTCGCCTGGCACATAAATTTGCAATGTCAAATGATTTTATAAGGGCTGATATGATAGAGCTTTCAGAGTTTCCGTATCTTTCAGTAAAATACGATGTAAAAGGGGTGCCCAAAATCGTCATCAACGAAAAACATACCTTTATAGGCTCACTTCCAGAAGCGGATTTTCTAAAATTAATTCTTAAGGCCATTGGGAAATAGTGAGCCCGATATAAAGTAGTGTAAACTTCTCTGTGTAAAAAGCTTGAAATGCAAAAGACAAGGGTGTATTCTCAATAAGTCTCTGGGATTAAAAAGCCCTGTAGAGTATTTGATTGAAAATGGAGGAATGTCGCAAATGTCTTTAACTTATACAATACCTTGACTTTTTTTATTTATGAATGATAAAATTTAAATTAAATTATTTATAAAATATAAATTATAAGGAGATATAGATGCCAATTTATGAATATATCTGTAATAAATGTAATAAAAATTTTACTCTTTTTCATTGGATAAGCTCAACAGAGGATGAAATATTATGTCCAGGTTGCGGATCAAGAGATATCAGTAAAAAGATCTCAAAATTCAGCTGTTCCATATCTGCTACCTCTTCATCAGGTAATATCTCAGGATTCAGTGGGGGTGGTTGAAGGCCTTCTTTCTGCTAAACCTTGTGTTTAGCCTGTAAATAAAATTCCTGCAAGTTGCGGGACTTAACCCTGGGCTGATGTATTATTGATTCATCAGCCCGTTGTGTTTTTATGAGAAAGACTGAAAGTTTTTATGCCTTCTGACTATTAAAATCCTTTACAGCTTAACCGGTTCAGGGACAGAAAAGTTATATTTGTGATACCCTAATGTATAGGGTTGAGACAATGGATAAGCTGGTCATCCGTGATATGGGGGAAGAAGATATATTAGAGGTTGTTAATATTGAGCAGGTTTCATTCAGCACCCCATGGTCTGAACAATCTTTTCTACGTGAACTTTACAGGAAATATTCAATTATGAAAGTCGCTGTCTTCAGAGATAAAATTATCGGATATATCTGTGCAGATTATAAGTTTCATGAAGCGTGTATCCTTAACCTTGCGGTGCATCCTGATTACAGGAGACGGGGTGTTGCAACAATATTAATGAATAATGTTATAAATGAATTAAAAAACAGGGGTTGTGTTTTTCTATATCTGAAAGTTAGGTTTTCAAATACAGGTGCGAAAGAATTCTATAAGCGCTTTGGATTTAAAACTGAAAGTATAAGAAAAAAATATTATAGCAATCCAGATGAGGATGCGCTTGTGATGATGGGAAGGTTATAAATAGCTCAACTTTATGTCTCGAATTGCTCTAAGAAAATCGAATTAACATTGTGCATAACTTATAGCTTCACTGATCATTTCAAATCAGAAGTACAATGAGGACATTTTGTCGCCTTAATAGGTATCTGAGATAGGCAATATGGACATTCTTTGGTTGTTGGTACTGCAGGAGGGGCTTCCTTCTGTCTTCTGAGTCTGTTAATATTTCTGATGAGAAGAAAAACAGCAAAGGCAACTATGAGAAAATTAACAATAGTATTTATAAATAACCCAAAATTAACTGTTACCGCACCAGCGGTTTTTGCTGCATCAGGTGAAGCATAAGGTCCGGGAACTGTCCCCTCTTTTATTACTACGAACAAATTAGAAAAATCCGTTTTCCCCAGAAGTAGACCTATCGGTGGCATTAAAATATCTGTTACGAGAGAATTAACTATTGTGCCAAAGGCAGCACCAATAATTATTCCTACAGCCATATCAACGACATTTCCCTTTATAGCAAATTCTTTGAATTCCTTAAACATAGATGATATCCTCCTTTTTCTTATTTATATTTTTTACTATAGTTAATGCTACTCTGATACAGTTTGAAATTTTGTTACATGAAAAGCTTGTTTGATTGTTATATAAACCAGAGCAGTTTCTTGTGATTGCATTATGCCTTTAAGATAGGGATGTTTTCTTAAGAAAATTCTGGCAAGCTCTTCCCATCTTCTTCCTTTTCTCACAGGACGGGCATTCCCTATTATCATAATAGATTCAGCCCCCATATAATCTTTTTTAGTATTTGTTCTTGTGTCAATGAGTAGAGACACACGACTGTTACTGAGGACATTTTTATATTTCCTTGTTGATCTTGGAGTGACAAAAATAATTCCATTTTTGTCGGGGTCATGCTTATAAGCAATCAGAGAAGCATATGGTTGGCCTTCCATATCTGTTGCAAGGACAGCATAAAGTTGAATTTTATCGAGCGCATTTAAACGTTCTCTGACAGATACATCACCCTTTTTTACTTTGTCAGGAATATCGATTGAGTGTTTTGTCATTGCTTACAATGAATTAACATATTCAATATATTTTATTATATTAAATTTTGATTTGCAACCATTATAACTCATATAACGTATTTTACCGAATATCTTGCGTTCATTCCATGCTCTGTCATGTACTCCACCTATGCTCCACGCAATGCCTGTATATCCATTTGGATCTCTTCCATCAAGTTCGTATTTATCGTTAAGGTAGATAGCAATTTTTAAAGCCGTTTCAGGAGATTCAGACCACTCTAAAATCTTTTTAGCCCAGTACATTCTCAAATATCCATGCATCTTTCCACGTTTTACCATCTCTAACTGGGAAGCATTCCATAGAGCATCATGTGTTTGGAAGTTTTCGAATTGTTCGAGTGTATATACATATTTCCTTGGATCATTTCGGTGTTTGTTTAGAGTTTTTTTAGCCCATTCAGGGAAACCATTAAAATTATTATAGTTATTATTAAAAAAACAAAAATTGTCAGATAGTTCTCTGCGGACTATGATTTCTTCAAGGAATGCTTTTCTTGTTTGTTCACTTGTGCTTACTCTCATTACTTCAAGTACAACCCTTTGCGCTGAGATTTGTCCGAAATGCAGATATGGAGAAAGCTCGGATTGAGCGCTTTTTGTAGGGTCATTTCTGTCAAGGTAATACCGATGTAACTTATTCTTCAAAAAGTCATGAAGAATTTTAATTGCTGCCCTTTCACCAGGAATAATAGTCTTTACTTCCGGAACCTTCCTATCTATAGACAATTTTTTCTGAACATTAACCCACTCTATCTGAGGGGTTTTACCTTTCCATGGATAAGTATGCTTTTTCAATACTGGAAATTCTTGTAAGAAATCAGGTAATAAGCGGTGGATTTTAGGTCTTATAGTATATGCAGCATATTCCTGCTTTGATGAGGCTATCCAGCATGGAATAATATTGTGTGCGTCAATTTCAAAAAAAGGTATGTTGACCTTATTTGCGACCGAATCTTTCCATTTCCTTGTAATGAGTAAGGGATTAAAATCAGTTATTAATATGCTTATTCCATTATCTTCAATAAACTTCGGGATATTATTTGCAGGTTCACCATAAAGCATGAAAAAAGGTATATTTTTTTCTGCTAATTTTTCTTCTACTTCACGTAATCCCTTTAGCATAAAACTATATTGCCTTAATGTTGCATTAAGGAATGTTGGAACAAGGCAAAAAACCACGCCTAAGGGTGTGTTTTGTTTAATTGCGAATTCTTGTGCATAAAGTAATGCCCAGTTGTCGCTCACACGTTGATCACGACTCATCCAGTAAATAACAGGCCCAGAAACTTTTTTTCCTTTTTTTAAAACCCTGATTCTTTTATTGTCCATTTACCAGTTATTTGACTCCACTGCTGTCCATAATAATTCTGTAAATTGAGTCACCTGTCTTTTTTTACAGATATCGAAATATTTACTTAGACATATCATTTATTTAATATTATTATAATTGAAAGGAATTAGATAAAAAAATTTAGGAGCCTTTCATGTGTAACAAAAAACGCCCCAGCTTAGATGCAATTATTGGTAATCTGAAAAGTTCTATGCCGTTCAGTAAAAAGGTGCGCCTCTTTATCCGTAATTCTGCATTAAAAATATTGAAACTGCGCAGCTGTTGCGGGCATCCCGGAGAGCCTGGTTGCTGAAGGAAAGTTTAAGAATCATCCAGTCGGATGATGGATAAATAAAGGCTGAAATGAATGTATTCATTAAAAATTTTTTCTTCTAATAATTTATGCATAGCTACTTTCTTCTTTTTCTACCCTTAGACACGACATTATTCTAACACCCTATGATCTTCTCCATTCATCTTAAGAGGACGGTAAGGAAAGACGGCACAATAATGTTCATGGGAAAGAAATGGGCTATAGGTTGCCCTAAGGAGACGCCTGTAACTATATGTCTCATACCATCTGTAAAGTTCATTGTTTACAGGGATGACAAAAAGATATGGGAATTCCATCTATAAAGGGACGTGAGTATGTCCACAAATGCTTTCCCATATGTGCAAGAATGATTTTTACGTAACATAACTTATACAGCAGCTTGACAAAGTCTATATATCTTCTTATAATTTAGTGCATCACTTCAAAAAGGAGGTGAACAGATGATCGCTAAGATTATCGTTGGTCATTTCAAGACAGGCATTGGATGAAGTAAAAGCATAAACCGTAGTCTATGGTTCGCTTACACTGGGTGTT
>JACAFF010000009.1 GCA_013388455.1 Nitrospirota bacterium | reverse complement strand
GTAAGTGGAATAATGTATTGAAAAAATAGTTAAAAATTGATAAGGGTATTGTCAAACATTATGTCTTAACTTTAGGATGACCTAATAAATTAATGCGAAAAGATCCTCTTATTAATGGTTGCCTTTATCATATTTGTACCAAAAGCATAGCTGGCTATAAAATTTTTCGCTCCACTCAAGATTATTCAAGAATGATGGAAATGATCAAATTTTATAGTTATGAAAAACCTCCTGTGAAATTTTCAATCTACCACACCTTAGAAGAGAGAGATGAATTTTTAAGAAAAAACCTTTCTGGCAAGGAAAGCCTTATACTGATAGTTGCTTACTGTCTTATGCCTACTCATATTCATATGATACTGGTACAGGTGAAAGATAAAGGGATATCCATTTATATGAAAAATCTTTTAGACAGTTATACTCGATATTTTAATATTAAGAATGAAAGAAAAGGTCCCTTATGGCAGGGTAGGTTTAAAAGTGTATTGGTAAAAAAAGATGAACAATTGTTACATTTGACGAGGTATATTCATCTAAACCCAACCTCTGAGAATATTGTACAAGAGGTAAATCAATGGCCTTACTCTTCGTACCATGAGTATCTTGGTAAGAAGGAAGATCAATTATGTTATTTTACCAGCTATCTAAATATGGATCCTGAAGATTATAGGATATTTGTTGAGGAAAGGCGGGATTATCAGAAAAAACTGAATGAGATCAAACATCTATTATTGGAATAAATCGTTTCACTTCATAAGTGGGATCAGCGTATTTAGTATTTGAAAAAGTGTGGTGTCGAAGGAAGAGTAATGCGAAAAGAATCCCTTCTTAATGGTTGCATATATCATATCAGTACAAAGAACATAGCCGAGTATGACAGA
The DNA here is from genome assembly GCA_013388455.1 of Nitrospirota bacterium. NCBI lineage: Bacteria > Pseudomonadati > Nitrospirota > Nitrospirota bacterium. Next base: position 1,824 of record JACAFF010000009.1, on the reverse strand, counting down.
GACAGTTATCCACTTCGTAAGTGGAATCAGGTAAATATGAATCATTTTTCTCCAGATTTAAATATTTTTTTCCCCTGAAATTAATCATCTTTTTATTTCTATCCCGTGTAAATTATTGGTAACGTAAGAAATAGGAGACCTGATGAGTGGTCCCGTTTTAATAAGGTTTTCTTTTCATCGAGACTGCCCTGCACAAAAAGAAATGATTAAATTTAATAGGCTCTTGTGTTATAATTTTTTTTATGAAATCCGAAAATATGATCATCGAATCCCAGGTGGATGAGATAATACTAAAACTCAAAGCATATTTTCAAGAGGATTCGAATGTCCAGTTTGCTTTTATTTTTGGATCCTATGTGAAGGGCAGACAGAAGAGGGGAAGTGACCTTGATGTGGCGGTTTTTTTTAAGAATCCGCCTGAGGGGCTTGACCTGCTTGGTTACACAAATAAACTCTCTGATATTTTAGAGAAAGAAGTCCATCTTGTAGTTCTCAACAATGCTCCTCCTTTACTCAGGCATCAGATTGTGAAGTATGGAATCCGCTTGATTAAGAAAGATGAGTCCCTTTACACAAGATTCAGAGAGAAGACCATGACTGACTATGAGGAGTACAAAAATGTTTCGGGGATGAACATTTATGATTGATCGACCTCTGATCGAAAAGAAATTACGAAAGATCGAAGAATTCTTAAGGGAATTAGAGATTGCAAAAATAGAAAGTTATGAAGAATTTAAAGGGAATATTGTGATCAAAAGGTTCATAGAGCGGAATCTTGAGCTTGCTATAGAACAGATGATCGATATTTGCAAGCATCTCGTTAGTGCTCTCGATCTGAAGGAGCCGGAGACATTTGCAGAGTGTTTTGATATTTTGGCAAAGGGAGGGATTATCCCTACAGAAACAGTCAGTATGTTTCAATCAATGGTGAGGTTCAGAAATTTTCTTATCCATGTGTATGACGGGGTCGATGATTCAATCACTTATGGAATTTATATGAGACATCTTGGAGATTTCAAGGATTTTATAAAGGTCATCAGAGATTATTTGCAGAAAAAATAGATTCAAACGAAATGATCTTTGACAAAAGAAAAGTCTCATATTCACCCATGGGACATTTACGTTTCCGCCTCCCCCAAATAGATTTTAACCTAAAACCAGACAGACTAGACTAATAGTTAATCAGAATATCAAAACATCAGGACCCATTCCTTGATCTCCTGATCAGCATCCCACTGATCCGCTGATCCCCTGATTTGCTTTTAAATCAAACCAGAAAGGCTAGGAGATAAATTTTAATCCTTTCCCGTTCATCTTAGCTTTTGTCGTTACCTTCATCCTTACCCCTGTTTTTAAAAGAATGGATGTTGGTCTTGGGGTACTTGACCATCCCAATACAAGAAAGATCCATAGCCCTCCGACTCCTTTTCTCGTGAGCATTACGGTCTACTTGGGTTATTTGGTAGGGGTCTTTCTTTACAGCTTCTCGCCTTTACTCCATAAAGATCTCCTTTTAATTCTTTCTGCAGCCACCATGCTTCTGGTGGTAGGCATTTTAGACGATGCTGGGTTTTTGCACCCCCAGATCAAGCTCATGGTGGCCATGCCCGTAGCTGCTTTGATTCTTATTCTTTTCTATCTCAACCTTAAAATCTTTTCGGTCAATCTTGTAAATTACTTTTTCACCATCTTCTGGGTTGTGGGGATTACGGCGGCCTACAACCTTCTTGATGGTATGGATGGACTTTCCACCGGAGTCTGTGTCATTGCATCTTTCTTTTATTTTATTATAGGTTTTATTGCTGATGATTCTTTTTTAGTATC